>JANZZA010000751.1 GCA_026419655.1 Armatimonadota bacterium
CCCAGGTACTGAAACTGAGCGGCACCACTCCAGCCATGTTCAGCCCCACCAGCACACACACCACCCCCACCACATACATCCATCCAGCCCGCGATAACCCCAAAACGGTGCCGACGAAAGACGCCGTCGCCCCCAGGACAACATACGTAATTGCAAGGCCAAGCACAAAGGTGAGGGATAGCGCCAGCCCTCTGGCCCGTCCCCGACTCCCCTGGCCCGTAATGTAGCCCAGTACGACCGGAATCGTCGGGTAAACGCACGGATTCAGCCCGGTCGCCGCCCCGCCAAGGAAGACAAGAGGTACCACCAGCGGGGACGACGTAGATACTGCACGCTCGACGGCAGCTATCAGGGTCTCCATGACTACCCCCTGCGTCTATTTCGCCCGCCGACCACCCACCAGGCAACCAAAACCACCCAGTGCACAACCCAAAAGCATCCACTTTTACTCCCTGATAGGCCCTCGCCCGGACCGTTCCGACATCAACCCAAAACCGCCTAAAAAACTCCCTTCCCGCACCGATTCGCGACCGTCGCGCTCCTACTTCAGCATCCCCAACTCCTTCATCTTGGCCAGTATGTCCTCTTTCGGATAGAAACCGACATGTCGGAAAAGCTCCCGGCCCCGGGCATCAAGGAAAATCTGCGTTGGGATAAGCTGGATTGCGTACTTGTCGGCCATTTCGCTGTGCTTCACAACGTCCACAAACTCCACATCCACTCGCCCGCGCAGCTCTCTCTTCAAGTCCTCGATAATGGGCATCATCTGCTGGCAGGCATGACAGGTCACGGAGCCGAGCTCGAGCAGTTTAGGGAGCTTTTGGGCTGGTGGACTTGCCCCAGGCAAGGAATCCGAGGATGAGGCGGACGACGCGGCCGCGCCACGAGCAGGAGTCCCAGTCACGGCCGTCTCGGCACCAAGACTTGCTGGCGTGTCCTTGGAGCCGGGCGGGCCCTCCGTTGAAGACATCGCTGACTCCCCTGGCGGCACGGCTGGCTGGCTTTCTCGTGCGCGTATGGCAGTCTTGACCCATATCGTCACGACCATCACAACCACAACCCCGGCCAATGCCAAAAGCCTGTGCCTGCTCACGGTCATTGCTTGTCCTCCTGAAGCATTGGCAAGGGCTTAGCCCGCCGCCTTGAGCATTTCGGCGATTTGCTGCGCCGAAAGTACCTTACCCGTGCTCTTTACCTGGCCGTCTATAACAAGCGCGGGCGTCATCAGCACTCCGTGTTTGAGTATCTCGTCCATGTTTTCAACCTTGACAACCTCTGCCTGGACTCCAGTCATCCGCACTGCCTCCTGCGCGGCCTCGGCAAGCTTCTTGCATTTCGCACAGCCCATTCCAAGGATTTCTATCCGCATTTGTCTCACCTCGCCGACGGTCAGTATTGCAGGGCACGCCAACATACATCGCTTTTGGTCTCCCCGTCAAAGACCCACGCCCGGCACCAGGGCTGCGAAGATAAGCCCCGCCGCGGTGCCCAATAGCCACATTACCACAGCATACGTCAGCGGTATCTTCACGCCTACCACTCGCATCGTGCCCAGAATGGAAGGCAGGCTCAACGCCGGGCCGGTTATCAAGAAGGCCAGCGCTGGCCCTGTCCCAAGCCCAAGCTCCATCAGCCCCTTGACGAAAGGCACCTCTACGAGCGTGGGCGTGTAGGCAACTACTCCCATAGCAGCCGCGGCAGTCGTCGCCGCAAAGGTATTGCCCATGTACTCGGTGATTAGCCGCGCCGGGACCAGGGCCTTCAGAACCCCGGCCATCACGACGCCCAGCAGTATCAGCGGCAGAACTAGCTGCACGAATTCCCATGAGTAGACGAGAGAACTGATAAGCCTTTTGCTAAATGGGCGACTTTCTTCATCCACGGTCGCAACAACCGCAGCGGGCGCGTCCTGAGGACGGCCTCGCTCATAGATTTTTGCCACAAGGAAGCCAGTTAGCATCCCAATGCCGACTGCAAATATGGCCCTGGCGACTGCCAGCTTCCAGGAAATCAGGCCGGCCGTGAGGAGCACAGCGGCGGGATTGATGGCCGGGCCAGCCAAAAGAAACGCGAGCGCTGGCCCCAGGCCCGCGCCAAGACGATAGATTCCTGCAAAAAGTGGGATAATGCTGCAGGAGCACATGGAGAGCACAGGGGCCCCGGCAGCCGCCAGAAAATACGGCAAGATGCCCCGGCCGCTGCCCAAAATGGCTATCATCCGCTCTCTGGGGATGAATTCCTGGATTGCTCCAGCCGCGACGAAGGCAATAAGCAAACAAAACCAGGAGTGCTTGACATAATCTACAAGCG
>JANZZA010000017.1 GCA_026419655.1 Armatimonadota bacterium
GTTGCCCGTTGTCGCCGAAGATGTACGCCGAGCGTCAGGACAGGTGGGAGGGCGCCAACTGCCAGCGGCAGCAGAGCACATGACCAGAAGGCGAGAGTGAAGCAGACTGCCTCCGGCACGCCGAACCCCTCAGCAAAAGCCGCAAGCAGTATGCCTAACAGCACGGTCAGGACCGACACAACGCTGCCCACGGCCAAACTTTCGCGGATGGGCGCCAGCGTCCACACGACCTGCGGTTCAGCAACCTCTGCTTCGCTCACTTCTTCCACCTCACCTCCGTAGGTCGAAGTCTGTCGCCCGATTATAGCGTGTAGCCCTTGCCTGGGACAACCTTTCTTGAGGTTACAGTTTTGCCCCCTGCCTGAGAACCTGTTTCCGAATACGTGCGAGAGCTGCGTCCGCATCCTCGAGCGGCTGTTTGGTGAAAGCACCCTCGGCGGGAGCTTCCCGCTAGAGGCCCTTGTGCAAACTTTTTGTGTCTCTTAGCGTGCGCAGCATCTCTGTCCAGCGGATACCCGCCACCTGCGGGGGAAACATGACGCGGTTGTCGTAGCGCTTCCGCTAATCCGCGCATACCCCCGACCTGCGGGGGAAACATCCCAGCTTGCAAGGCGACTCGCCCTGCTACTTCAAATGCCCCCACCTACGAGGGAAACACCCACCGACCTGGTCTGTACTCGCGGACAGCCGCTCTCTGCGACTGCTTTTGCAGGCAGGAATCCCTAAGCAATGAGACAGCAACCCGGATTGAATTCTTCCTACACTCACGAGCGTGCTGCCGCTTGCAACCCAGACCGCCTTGACCGTTGCGACTTCAGAAGTCTTCGCCCGTATTGGGCGAGGGGGCCGGTGTGCGGAGATGGAGGGGACGGGCGGAGGCAGGTAGTTTGACCTAGAGGCCCATGCTACGGCGGGCGATAATACGCTCCGTCAGGTCGCTGAGGTTTGAGGCCGCGATGCTGTCGGGCTGGTGGAGGACGAGCGGTTCTCCGACCAGTTGGGCACTCAGGCAAAGGTCGGCCGCAGGTGCCATCACCCCAACTACACGCAGTCCCAATTGCTCGCTGACGTACTTCAGGCCCAGGGTATCGCCGACAAGAGCTTTGCTGACTACCACCAGCCCGCAGCCCTCCTCCTTCACGCCCCAAGCGCGCAGGAAGTGGCTCGTGACCCTTGCGGCTGCGAGCGAATCGGGCTCTGCCTGCAGAACCAGGCCAATGTAGTCGCTGTGACGGACGGCTGCTGCAGTCGCTTCGGAGGGGATCCAAGGCAGGTCGAGTACCACATATTCTGCCATGGAAGCAAGGCCTTCGACGATGGCTTCAGCCTGCGGCGCGGTTATGTCCGCAGTGTCTTCAGCGGTCTGTGGCCCAAAGAGCACTCGCAGACCTGACGCAAGAGTGGCCAGTCTAGCCGCGAGTTCGCGCTGATTGATGGCAGCGGGGTCGAGGGTGAGCAGTTGGGACAGATTCCGGGCAGGGGTGTGTCGCAGGACAGCAGCGAGCGTCCCGAGAAAGGGGCGAAGTTCGGCAAGGATGACGGAGTGGCGTCGGGATGCAAGAATAGTGGCGACGTTGAGGGCAACCGTCGTGGTCCCTACGCCGCCCTTTGCCCCAATGAAGCCCAGGACTTGGCCACGCTGATATGTTCCAGCGCTTTCGAGGGTGTCGCGGAGCTTCTCGTGGCGCGCAATGGCGTATCGAATTGACCTGGCCAGAAGCTCACTGTCAATGCGGCCCTTGACAAGGTAGTCTTCAGCCCCCGACTGGACGGCCCGCACGGCGGCTGTTTCGTCGGCGAGGCCCGTCAGCACTATTACGGGCACCTGTGGCGCGCGAGCGTAAACCTTGTCGAAGGTATCCAGGCCCTGGCTGTCGGGCAAGGATAAGTCGAGAAGGACGACATCGAAAAGCTTCTCTTCTAGCTGTTGTAAAGCTTGGGACAGACGCTCCACTACGGCCATATCGAAACGCAAGCCGGGCGCTTCCCTAAGGATCTCCCTGATTAGTCGAGCGTCGCCCGGGTTGTCTTCCACCAACAGGATTTGAATGGATTTCTCGCTCAACGCTCCTCACTCCCCGGGAAGCTCTACTACCGCAAGCCAAAAGTCCTGCACCGCCTTCACAACCTGGAGGAACTGCTCAAGGTCTATGGGTTTAGTGACATAGCAGTTAGCCCCCAGCTCATAGGCACGACAAATGTCGCGGTCAGCCCGGGAGCTTGTGAGGACGACCACGGGCGTGCGGGCGAGAGTATTGTCGGACTTAATCTCGGCGAGGACCTCCCGGCCGTCCTTCTTGGGAAGATTCAAGTCCAGCAGTATCAGGTCCGGCCGCGGAGCAGAAGCATAGCGGCCTTCGCGCCTGAGAAAGGCCATGGCTTCGACGCCGTCTTCGACGACGGCAAGGTCTGTCAAGCATCCACTCTCGCGAAAAGCTTCTTTAGTAAGACGCACGTCGGCGGGGTTGTCTTCGATGAGAAGTATGCGCAATGGTCTTGCCATCTCCCAGCCCTTCATGGAGTCTCGGCTCCCGGCGCGGGAAGGGTGAAGAAAAACTTTGCTCCTCTCCCTGCCTGTGAGTCTATCCAGATCCGCCCGCCATGACGCTCGATGATCCTTTTGCAGATTGCAAGGCCCATGCCCACACCACCATACTCCCTCCCATGCACCCGCTGGAATACTACAAATACCCTGTCATGGAATCGCGGGTCAATACCCAGGCCGTTGTCCACAATCGTGAACACCCATTCAGCGCCCTCCTGCTGGGCGGAGATGTGGATCTGTGGTGACACAGAGCCGCGGAAGATCAACGAGTTCTCCAAGAGATTGCGAAACACCGTCCCGAGCTGATCGGGGTCGGCGTGGACAGTCGGCAGGGGGTCGCAAGTAATCACGGCTCCCGTCTCGCGGATGACGCGTTCCAGGCTCGCCGCCGCGCGGCGGAAAACCGTGCCGGCATCAACGGCTTGTAACCGCTGGCCACGCGTGGTCACGCGGGAATACTCGAGCAGACCGTCCAGCATTGCCTGGAGCCTCTCCGCGCCCTCGGTAGCGTATTCCAGGAACTCCTGCCCTTCTTCGTTCAGTGCGTGAGCGTAGCGCTTTTCTATAAGTTCCAGATAGCTGCAGACCATTCGCAGCGGCTCCCGCAAGTCGTGGGATACTGCATAGGAGAAATCTTCGAGGTCTTGGCGAACGGTGCATAGCTCGCGTTTGCACTTTGCGAGCTTTGCCTGCAGGGCCTCGTTGGCCTGTCGGAGCTGCCAATCCGTCCGGTCGTCCTGGCTCATGTTAATAGCCCTAGCGGGAAACGCCAATAGGCGGGACCCGCTGGCTGTTCGCCAGCCACGCTAAATTTTCCTCGGCGCTATCTGTGTACGCCTCCGGTCCCTCCGCCCGGCCGGTGTTCATGGCACAGCAAACGTACCCGCCCATCCCACCTCGCTTTCAGATCCAATCACCCCAGCGACGTGCGCTACGGAAGCCGCACGCACCAGACCTGACAGCCGGCAGCTCACGTCGCGTCAGTCAACGGTACGTTGTACAGGAGACTTCTGTCAAGACAGAGTCTCCACAAGTCGCGGAGCCAAGGAGGTTGGACGACGGGATGAGAGAAGTCGTTTGTGAGGAGACGACCATGCTCAAAGTGGGCTTAGCCACCGTTGACATCACGCCGCCGCTGGGGGTTGAGATTATTGGATACTTCGAGCGGCGGGTGGCCGATGATGTAAGGGACCCCCTGGAAGCGGTTGCCATGTTTGTGGACAACGGCGACAGCCAGGTCGCCATTGTCATTCTCGACCTGATTATGCTTCACCGCCAGGACGTGGAGAGGCTTCGGGCGCGGGCGGCGGAGCTGACAGGCATCCGACCGGAGAACTTGCTCGTGGCCTGCACGCACACCCACCAGGGGCCAGCGACGGCAACTTTGTTCAACACTTCACGAGAGGAAGAATATGTACGGTGGGCCATGGAAGCGGCCGCCGATGCCGTCCTCCTGGCCAAGCAGCGCGTGCGTCCCGTCATGATGGGCCATGCGTCCGGGCGCTGCCCGGAAGTGTCCCATAACCGCCGCTGGCATCTGCGCGACGGCACCGTGGTCATGCATCCGACGCCGGGCAGCCCGGAAAGAGTGCGGCCCGCTGCGCCCGACGACCCTGAGCTGATTCTGGTGGGCTTCGCCGACCTGGGAGACCGCGGCCCAGTCTGGGCGCTGGTCAACTTTGCTCTCCACTACGTCGGCACGCCCGCTGTAAACACCATAACGGCAGACTATTCAGGCGTTTTGCGGCGGGAATTGGCCCGGATGATGGGCCGCGATTTCCGTGCAATCTATGCTAACGGCACCTGCGGTGACATTTTCTGGATTGACACTGACAAGCCGCCGCCGGAGCATCCCACACCGTTCTTTCACATCGAGCGCGTCGGGCGCTTGCTCGCCGCCGAGGCATACCGGCAGTGGCAGAATATTGTGGACTGGACGACTGAGGCCCAGGTTGGTGCCGCCTGGGCGGAAGTACCCTTTTGCCGCCGCAGGCCGACCCCGGAGCAGATGAAAGAAGCCAAAAAACTCCTGGCTGGCCCACCCGATCCCGCGAATCAAGAGTGGGTGTACGCCAACGAACTGGTGAGACTGGAGCAGGAACCTGAGGAGCGGATGGTGCCGATCCAGGCCATGCGGATTGGCGACGTGGGTATCGTCGGGCTGCCGGGCGAGGTCTTCGTCGAAATCGGCCTGGCCATCAAGCGCCAGTCTCCCTTTGTGCGGACAGTCATTGCCGAGCTTGCCAACGACTGGGCAGGCTACATACCTACTGACGTCGCCCTGCGAGAGGGAAGCTATGAAACGCGCTTGGCAACGGTGTCAAAGGCCCCGCCGGGGACTGCCCAGCTCTGGATTGATACCGCCGTAGGCCTGCTCAAAAAGCTTGCCGGGTAGACGCCGGGAATCTCCTCAAGGCAACAGCGTAGCTGACGTGACCTTGGGAAAAAGCGTTAAGCGGGCTGAGCACCGTTCCGTCATGCGGCACGCAAAAAGCGCGGGGCCCGGATTCTGTTTTCTGGGGGAAACCCTTTGAAAAGGGTTCTCCCCCAGACCCCCCTTCCCAAACTTTCTACACTGCTGGCGGGCCGGATTTTTCGGCGCACGGGGAGGTGACGCGGCGTACCGGGAGGGTGCTGGCGTCTCGCGGGCCAGAGTACACTCGCTGTGGGGGCCGTCTTGCGCCGAAAAATCCGGCCCGCCCAGTAGCAAAGGGTCTGGGGGAACTGGGTTCCCCCAGCGGGGGGGCGCGGGGGGGACAGCAGTCCCCCCTTGCCCCCAGTTTTGCCCTTACTTAAGCGGACGGCCCAGGAGCGTTTCGTACATGGCCACCACGTTTTCCGGTGGCGTGTCGGGCTGGATGCTGTGCGAGGCGCAGGCTATCCAGCCACCGTCCTCGTTGAGCACGTCCATGAGGCGCTTGACTTCTTCGCGCACGCGCTCAGGTGAGGAATAGGGGAGAAGCTGCTGCTCATCAATGCCGCCGTGAAGGGTGAGGTGGCCGCCGAAGTCGCGCTTGAGGCCGACCGGGTCCATTCCGGCGGCCAGGGGCTGGACGGGGTTGAGGACCTCCAGGCCGATGTCAATGAGGTCCGGGATGATTCCGCGCACGCCGCCGCAGGTATGGTAGCGCACGTGCACCCCGAAGGAACGGATTAGCTCAAACATCTCGGCCACGCGCGGCTTAAGATACCGCCGCCACATCTCCGGGGCCATCATCAGCCCGCTCTGCATTCCCACGTCGTCGTTGTATTCGGCCATGTCTATCGCGTCACCGCCGGCTTCCAGAATACGCCGCAGACGCTCCTTTAGCGGCTCCTGCACGCGGTCCATAAGGGCACAGGCGCGACGCGGCTCCAGGGCCAGGTCCGTCAGGAAATCGTCCAGGCCGCGGATGAACCAGCTTATCTCGAAGGTGCCACGGCAGTGCGCCCAGACCAGAAACTGGCTCTGGGCCTCGGCGGCTGCGCGGACGCCGGAGTAATCCCAGTCGTCGGGGTTCATGTAGCGGTGACGGGCGATGTCCTCATCGGTGATTGGCCCGGCCAGCGGGTGATAAGCAATATCAATGTATTCGCCGGTGGGCGTCTCCGTGCGGCGGAAGCCCACACCCCACAGGTCAATGTAGAGGCCGTCAGCGGTGACCTCGATGGTCGGGTCAGCGTAGCAGATGGGCGAGGCCTGCCATTTTATGGCTGGGCCGACCCCGCGCAGGTCCGGCTCGATGGCCGCAATCAGCTCGCCATCGTCGGCCAGGCCAAGGTACTCGCGCAGCTTGCGATTCACTTCCGGGTGGGCGGCGTAGTCCACCGGCACCCGGTCAGGCTGCCTATGCGCGACGGCAGCAAGGACACGCTCCCTGGAAGTCATGGCAATCGGTGGCTCCCCGCAACAGCAAGAGTACCTAACGTGCAAGGCTGGTTCTCAATGGCGTTGTAGAGTCCTGCGCGAAGTCCTGCCAGGAACGACACTGGTATCACCGCAGGGCGTGCGCGGTGGAACCAGCACGAAAAAGTTTGGGAAGGGGGACTGGGGGAGAACCCTTTTCAAAGGGTTTCTCCCAGCCAGGCCCGTGTGGCCGGCTCCGGGCAGTGCAGCGATTCCACTGCGTCAGCCATGTACAAAGGAGCCTGGCGTCTCTCCCGAAGAGGGCGGCGCCGTGAAGGTATCCCTGCAGCCGCGCGGAAAAAACGGACGCAGGGGCCTGCCAGGCCTGAGAAAAGTCCGTAGCTATCGCCGTGTGATGAGGTGTCGCTGATGGCTGAGAAACTCAAGCTGGGCGTGATGACTTACGTGCATACGACTGCCGATGAGGCAATGCGGAAGGTTGCCGAGATGGGGCTGGAGACGTGTCAGGTGGGCTGGCCGCCCTTTGGGAGTGTGGAGCTGGCGAAGGAGCTTCGGGCGGCGGCGGACAAGTACGGGGTGGAGATAACAACACTGTGGGCAGGGCTGCCGGGGCCGGCGGTGTGGGATTTCATCGAGGGGCCAATCACCATCGGCCTCGTGCCACCGGAATATCGCTTCGAGCGCATAAAGGCCCTTCAGCACGCGGCAAACGTGGCGGCCGAGATAGGCGTGCAGTCAATCACAACCCACTGCGGCTTCATCCCCGAGTATCCTGGCGATCCGCTGTATGCCGGCACTATCGTGGCGCTCAAGCAGGTGGCGGCCCACTGTGCGGCGGTTGGCGTACAGTTCTGGTTCGAGACAGGCCAGGAGACGCCAGTGACGTTGCTGCGAACGATTCAGGACGTGGGCACCGACAATCTGGGCATCAACCTGGACACCGCAAACGTCATCCTTTACGGCAAGGGCAATCCCGTGGACGCCCTCGACGTTTTCGGCCGGTACGTGCGCGGCCTTCATCTCAAGGACGGCGAATATCCCACCGACGGCCGAAATCTGGGGCAGGAAAAACCGATGGGGGAGGGGAAGGTGGATTTCCCGAAGGTACTTGAGAAACTGAAGGCGCTCGGCTATCGGGGCGCCTTGACAATCGAGCGGGAAATCAGCGGCCCGCAGCAAATCGAAGACATCCGCAGGGCCATGGCTTTTCTCGAACCATACCGTTAGCGTGCCGCGCCCCAGTTGGGGTGGGCACTGCTGCGCCTGGCGCTCCCTTGACAGTATAAAAAGTTTGGGAAGGGGGACTGGGGGACAACCCTTTTCAAAGGGTTTCCCCCAGAAATCCACCCAGCAGGGGCCCCCCCTTTGGGCAAAAAGCGGGGTTCCCCGTGCACCCCCTCCCCGTAAATGCTCGTGCCCCCTGGCGGAGGTGCGCAGCCCCCAGGCCCGTGGGAACAGGGAAGCGAAGTTTCGCTTGGCGCTTGAATCGCTCGCGCAGCCCCCAGGCCCGCGGGAACAGGGTGGGTGGTGCTAGCTCTGTCTTTGGGCGGGCCGGATTTTCGGGCGCCCGACAGGACCGCCGCGCCAGCGCTTACAGCGGCCGCCCGGTGAGCAGAGTGCGGGCACGGTAGCGCATCCCACGCGCCCAAAAATCCGGCCCGCCCACAGCCTAAAAAGTTTGGGAAGGGGGTCTGGGGGAGAACCCTTTTCAAAGGGTTTCCCCCAGCCCAGAAGCCTTTCAAGGAGGATGACAGCGATGGGTGCTAAGAGACTGCCCGATAGCCAGCCGGCGGTTCCGCGCACGCCGGTGATAGGCGTCTTTGCCACCTGCGACCCTCGGATTGATGAGGCGTCACGGCAGCGGTGCGTCAACATCGTGGCGATGGCTGCGGATATTCTGGCCGACCGGGTGAAGCTGCCAGACGGCTCGCCGGTGCCGGTCGTGTATACGCCCATCCTCGTGGACGGCGAGCGGCAGGCAGATATGGTGGCGCGGCAGTTTGAGGCCGAGGGCGTCAATGTCCTGGTGGCCGTGCCCGACACCTGGGCCTTTCCGCAGCTTGGCCTCATATCCCTGCTCACGCAGTTTCCAGCCGACACGCCCATCAATCTCACGTGCGGCAATAGCGGCCCCAAGCCTGGGGTGGTGTTCGTCCACGCCTCCAGCGGCGCGATAAGCCAGTACGGAAAACTCGTGCACATAAACGTCGGCACCTGGCCGGACACGGGCATGAACCCCGTGATGACGGAGTCCACAGCCGAGGCGCTGGTGGACTGGGCTTACGCGGCAGTCACAAAGGTGGGCCTGAAGGGGCGGCGCGTGGTCGTTTTCGGCCACGACAGCATGGGCATGGAGACGGCGCTGGCCCATATCATCCCCACGCGCAATACCTTCGGGCTGGAAATCACCCGCCTGGACATGAAGCTACTGGCCGATATGCTCCACAAGAAAGCCTACGACGCCGAGGAGCTTAAAGCCCTGCGGGCGTGGCTGGAGAAAATGGTGGACGGCCGGATTGAGCTTCGCGACGAGGCCGATAGCGAGCGGCTGAATCAGAGCCTGGCCATGTATCTTATCGTGCGCAACATTATGGCCGAGCTCAACGCCGTGGGCGGAGGTTTCATGAGCCAGCTCGAATGGGGCTCAGACCGGCGCGGGATTCCGCTGCCCGTGGCAGACATCATGGAGTCCATGTTCAACTCGACCTTCGACCACAATGGCCGCAAGCCACCAATGCCCTACGCCACCGAAGCGGACGTGCAGGGCCTGCTCACCATGCTCTTCTTTACCTGGCTCACCGGCGGCAACCCTCCGCTTTTCATGGACTTCCGCAAGGTGTGGGAGCCGTGGGAGATCAATGCTAAGGCCGAAGAGCTGGGGCTGGGAGACGTAGAGCCGGATGCCCTCTGGCGCCAAAAGGGCCTGGTGGACGGCGATAACTCGGGCAGCGCGGCCTTCGACTGGGCTGCCATGCCGGGCGCCAGCGTCGAGGAGATAATGGCCGGCGTAAGCTTCCCCCTGGCCGAGGAGTTTTACTTCCCAGGCATGGGCAACTGCGTCAACTTCGTCTCGCCGGGCGGCATAGAAGGAATCGCTGGGCGGATGGCGTATAGTACGGTTACGGATATGTTCTCGCTCATCTGGGACGAGGCCGTGACCGTCTCACTGCCAGAGAAGCTGGCCAAGGCTGTGTGTGAGACCTCGACGCCAATCTGGCCGCATACCTTTGTGGTGCCCAAGTACGCTACGATGGGCGAGTACAAGCAATTCGCGCCAGCGAATCACTTCCATATGACCTGGGGCCTCAAGCCGGCGCGCCTTGAGTACTGGATGGACATGGCCAACGTGCTTTCCGTGGCGCCCTGGCAGGCGCGGCCGGCCTATGTCGAGGGTGTGGACAGACCGACGCCACTGCTTTATCTTATAAACGGTGGCGAGGTCGCCACAAAGCTCAAGCTGGCTGGCAAGTAGCGGCCTACGCTGAGCGAGCTGGGGGTAATCATGTCGTAGGTGCCGCCCGTCCTGAATACAGGACGGGCGGCGCAGTTTCGCCTAAGGTACAACACCACTGCCCACCTCTTTTGTCTGGGGGAAACCCTTTGAAAAAGGTTCTCCCCCAGACCCCCTTCCCAAACTTTTTAGGCTGCGGGCGGGCCGGATTTTTGGGCGCGCCGCGTTGCGAAAAGAGTCACGGCGGTGCCTTGCGGGACGTTGGTACCCTGTCGCTGCGCAGCTGCTCCTGCCCCGCGCCCCAAAAATCCGGCCCGCCCAAGAAGACAGCCACCAGCGCGGGCAACAGAACCATCCGCCATGGGCATGGGACTGGTGGCCGCACATGTCCGCCAGGGAGCACGAGCATTTACGGGGAGGGGGTGCAGGGGGACCCCCGCTTTTTGCCCAAAGGGGGGTTCCCCCTGCTGCGAGGGCTACCCTTCGCTTTGGTTCCAGACCCGATTCGCAAACTTGTACGGGCCGCCTGGCAGGTGTGCCTCAGCGCTTGAGTAAAGCTCTGGCGCGGGCGGCAATGTTCTCCGCGCTGAAGCCGAACTGCTTCATCAGCACCGACTCCGGGGCGCTGGCGCCGAAGCGAGTCATGCAGATTACATCACCGCGCGGGCCCACGTAGCGGTCCCAGCCCAGCCGCACGCCAGCCTCCACAGCCAGCCGCGCCCGCACTCCCGGCGAAAGGACGGAGTTGCGGTACTTGCGCGTCTGCGCCTCGAAAAGCTGCCAGCTCGGCATTGCCACCACGCGGGCGGCAATGCCTTCGGCGGCCAGGATTCGGGCGGCCTCAACGGCCGGCGCCACCTCTGACCCCGTCGCCAGGAGCAGAATTTGCGGCCGCGCGGCGCCGGACTGCCAAACCACATAAGCGCCGCGCAAGAGGCCCTCGGCGCCCACGCCAGCCGCTCGCTCCACCGCCGGCAGCTTCTGCCTGGTCAGGATCAGGGCCGTCGGCCCGGTCTTGTTGAGGAGAGCTGCACGCCAGGCTTGGGCCGTCTCAGCGGCATCTGAAGGGCGAATAACCGTCAGGTTGGGTATGGCACGCAACGCCGCAAGCTGTTCAATGGGCTGGTGGGTCGGGCCATCTTCGCCTACGCCGATGCTATCGTGGGTGAAGACGTAGATGACGCGCAGGCCCATCATCGCGGCCAGGCGGATGGGCGGCCGCATGTAGTCGGAGAAGACGAGGAAGGTGCCCACATACGGGATCAGGCCGCCGTGGAGGGCCATGCCGTTAGCAATGGCACCCATGGCGTGCTCCCGAACGCCGAAATGCATATTGCGGCCGGTCGGATTCTCAGCAGAGAAATCACCGGCGCCTTCGATGATTGTCTTTGTGCTGGGAGCCAGGTCCGCCGAGCCGCCCATGAGTGCAGGTACCAGGGGCGCAATGGCATTGAGGGCCTTGCCGGAAGCTTCTCGCGTAGCCATAGC
>JANZZA010000030.1 GCA_026419655.1 Armatimonadota bacterium
GCATGCGCTGGCGGCCACGGAGCAGGAGGTGGCCCAGCGACTGGTGGCAGACCTTCGCGATGCCGTGAAGTCCGCGCAAGAAGAGTGGGCTGTGCACGCGGCGCGGCACAGGGTGGCCATGCAACTTGCCGACGACGAACGTGCCCTGCATGTGCGACTTGCCGGCAAACAATTGGCGGCCGACTTAGCGGAGGCTGCCGCAAATCTGTCTGGGGTTGCCGAGAATGCTGCCCAGGCTAGATCGCAATACATATGGCAGGCTGTGGGCCAGGCCATCAGCAGGTTCCAGCAGAGCATAAGCCAGGCAAACCAGATGTGGTCGCAGGCAGGCAGCGCCGCGTGGAGCCGACTGCAGCAAGATGCTTCCGGCCCCTGGCAGGCTATGCAGCAGGCCTTCCAGGCTGCCCATCAGAGAGCCATACAGGCCATTCAGGCCATAGACCCCAACGCGCCCGCGGTGATTACCAAAGACGTGCCACTGGTAGCAGAGTCATGGACCGAGCCGGAAACTCTGGCCGCGCTGGAGAATACCCTGGGCGATGTGCGCATGAAGTACTTGCAGGATATCGAGGCCGCTTTTGCGCGCTGCGACCAGGAGCTGAGTGCAGCCGTGAAGCTGGCGCAGCCTGCTGACGTCGGCCAGGCCCTGCGCAAGGCCGTGACCAGGCTGCGAGTGGAAACCCTTGACCGGTACGACCAGTACAAGACAGAGGTCACGGCAGCCCTGCGAAAGGCCTTGCTGGCCACCATGGAATAGACGCGCCCGACTGCAGCCTACCCCGAAAAGGAGGCAATAAAATTCCCTCTGGCCGGGCCAGCGAAGGACCAGTCGTCGGCCTTAGCCCGTAGAGCGTGGGCGTATGGATCTTTCTCCATCGGCGAGGCCGAGGGGAGGAGCATCACTGGTTGTCGCTCCAGCCCGCAGGCCGTAGCTTACAATTGCTAGTTGTCGCCGTATTTCTCGACCTGTGCCGACCTGAGAGGCTCTCCTCGCCCGTGGCTGACGGTACTTGTCCGCATCAGCCAAGCATAGGTGTCGGGCAGACCTGGCTGTAAGCGCCAGTCCCAGCAGCCAGGGGTCTCTCTTGCCACAGGTCCCTTGCGGTCTCGCCTTCGGCCCCCGTCAGCAAGCAGGATGAGGTCTTCCCCCACGTACCCGGGCCAGTAGTCTTTGCGCCTTACTGCGAAGAGGCGCACAGCCGGGGCCAGTTATTTTGACGCCTCGCTGCGAACAGGCACAAGGCAAGGGCCACTAGCTTTTACGCTCCGCTGCGAGAGGCACGCGGCCGGGGCGACTGGTCTCTACGCCTCGCTGGGGGAAGCCCACGGCCGGGG
>JANZZA010000112.1 GCA_026419655.1 Armatimonadota bacterium
GAGTGCCAGAGGGCGCCCTGGTGCTCGACGCGGGATGCGGCACCGGCGGTACCTACTCGGCCTTGCGGGACCGATGGCAGGTGGTGGGCTGCGATTTGGCGTCCCTGGCGCTGCAGTATTGCAGGCAGCGGGGGATGGACATGGGTGTTGTCGGCGACGTAACGATGCTGCCTTTCCGCGAGCGAGTTTTTGACGCGGTTATAAGTTGCGACGTATTGGAGCACGTGCCTGACGACGAGCTGGCGGCGCGGGGTCTTTTCGAGGCGACAAAGCCCGGCGGCATTATCCTCGTGACGGTCCCGGCCTTGCCCTGGCTGTGGAGTGAGCATGACGAAGCTCTCGACCATCGCCGCCGCTATACCCGACAGGGTCTTCGTGCGCTTCTGGAGCGCGCTGGCTGGCGCATTGAGCTGCTAAACTACACGGTGTCCTTGCTTCTGCCCCCTATAGTTGCCTTCCGCATGTTGCGGCGGCTCAGGCGGCAGGGTCCCGAGAGGCGCGTGGACGTGTTCGAACTTCCCCGCCCCATTGATGCGCTTCTGGGATGTATTTCATGGGTTGATGCATGGCTTGCCATGCGGGTGCCCTTGCCGCCCGGTGCTTCCCTGGTAGCAGTTGGACGCCGTGAATAGCGTGCCTGTGTATGAGGCAGGCGCTCTCGACGCGCGCACTCTACTCCGTGGCCCCATTTTTGTGGCAGGAATTACTGGTGTTTCGTGCCGGCGAGAGGTGTGGCCCAGGTGCGTGGGGCAAAGTTTTGTGGGCAGTGCAACAGCGCCGTGTGCACTGGGTGGCTCAGTTGTGTAGGGGGCGGCGGAAGTCAGCGAATTCTATGGTGCAGCTCTGCAAGGTGCTGCTCATGTGTGTGGGACAGGGGCTGCATGGGCGTCAGAAGTCAGGCTTTAGCAGGCTAGGCCAGCGGGAAGGTATTGTGGCCGCGTCGGGGAAGGTAATGGCGATCCGGGCTCATGCGCATCGGGCTTGTGGTGAGCCAGCCAGCCGACAGGCTCGACGCCGTGCCGCTGCATCAGTTGGCCGATGCGGGCGTGTGGGCGGTGTTCTTGAGGTGTTTCGAGGATGAGGTTAGATGGCGGGCGCCCGCTATTGATGCTTTTGCCCGGGCCGCTGTCAGCAAAGGACTGCGGGTCTTCCTGGTCCCTGCCGGTTACGGCGGCCTTTTCAGTCCCGAGCAGCACGCAGGCTCGCTTTTCTTGCAGGCTCATCCACACACCCGACAAGTGGACACGCGCGGCAGGCGCGTACCGAAGGCTTGCCCAAACCATCCCGCTTACCTGGAGTGGCTCATGTCAGCTTTGCGCAGCCTCGCGTGGCTGGTGGACGCGGATGGGTTCCTGTGGGAAGAGCCTAGCTTTTACTACCTGCGCGGCGTATGGGGATGTCGGTGCCATTACTGCCAGGAGCTGTACGCAGGCCGTCAGCAAGGCCCCTTGCCAGTAGAGCTTACGCAGAGTGTGGCAGTGTTCCGTCAGCAGGTAGTTGCCGAGCTTGTGGCTACAGTTTCGGCAGCTGTCAAAAGTGTGGACGCCAAGCTAGCATCCCTTGTCATGCCCACCCCTGCTCCGCAGACTGGTGCTGTGCCGACCGGCAATGAGAACTGGCGTCTGTTGGCTTCTACCCAAGGCTTGGACGGCCTGGTGTTGACGTGGCCTCCTGGCCCGGGCTCTGCTTCCCTCACCGGCGTTGTGCCCTTTCACGACTCGGCCCGGGCATGGCTGCCGCCGAAGACCCCGGTCCTTTTGCGGCTGGTATGCCCGACCAATGTCACTGAGCTGGAAATAACCTTGCGACAGTTGGCACAGGCGCGGGCACCGGGCGTGGTACTGGATATTCCTCATTCCCTGGCCGGCCAACTGTCGCCTTCGGCGCGTGCTGTCTTGCAAGTCGTGCAGTCGGTGTCCTGAAGGGACCGGCTCGCACGCTTTGCCCTGGCCGTGCTGCTATCCTTTTGGTTGATTCAGCGCGGAGAGGTACCGGACCTGGTGAGGGCGGCAGGCGGCGTTCAGAATAGCTTGTTTGGGAGCGCGCAGCTCTCAGGCCCCTTTGCGAGAGTCTTGCACCGTTGACCGGGCTTGTGTCATCTGAGCGGGCACGCAAGAGACCGGGCGGCTTGCCGCGTGGCCTTCTCACGTCTCGTTACCGTCTTCTTGCTATCTTCGGCCAAGGCAGTGTGCAGCCAGGGAGTATTCGGTTTTCTCGGGATACTGTTGGAAAAGTTTCTGCAGCGCCTCGGAGGTACGCTCCGAGGCAAAGGATGGGACACAGAACTTCATAAACTTTTGTGGCCCTTTACGCGTCAACACGGGTTTTGGTGCGGACCAGCGGGGTGATTCTCAGGGCCTTACCGTTTTCTGCCTGAAACAAAATCCTGAGTAAACTGAATACTCCCGTGCAGCCATTGCTATGGCTTGCGGGGAAACTGCAGGGAGACTGTTGTAATAAGTCTGCCTCAGCGGCCGCAAGGAGTAGACGACTAGAAGGGGCAAGGGCACAGCCCTCTGCACTTTCTGTACCTGAAATAGGGCCACACGAGCCTTTTCAAAAGTCGCACAAGCACAGTGGAAACAATCAACTTTGGCGCCGCCGGTTCTTACCGGAACAGACTTCTCAGGCCTGCCACCGTCCACAACAGTTCGCGAAGGTCGCGCCAGTCGAAGGCGCGGCCCCTGGCCGCGACGTAGACGATGTCGCCGGGTTTGAGGGTAACGAGGGATGGGAGGCGGCCACGGCGGATTTCGCTCATCTTAAGCCTGACGTGCTCCGTAGTGCCGTCTGGACGCGGTCGGACCACGTGAATCTCGTCGGGGTCGGCCTGCTGGCCGAGTCCCCCGGCTTCTATCAATGCGTCGAGCACCTTCAGGCCGGTGTCGGGACATGGTACTGCCGCTCCGCCCTGGCCCACCGCACCGAGGACGTAAACTTTATCCAGGCTGGGGACGTAAACTACATCGCCAGGCTCGAGGGTCATATTACGGCTGAGGTCAGCTTCCTTGAGCATGGCGTCGTAGTCCACCACGATTTGGTGGTCTCCACGCAGGACGCACACTCGTGTGCCGTCGGCCTTAGGCGTCAGGCCCACGGCCGTCACGATCCGTAGCAGGTCACGTTGCCTGACCTTGTGGATATTCAGAGGCCCTGGCTTTTGTACTTCACCGGCCAGGAGCACTTCTTCTGGCGCAGCTTCGGGCAAGACCAAAACGTCGCCCGGCTGCAACACCACTTCGGAGGCCTTCTCGCCCTGTTCCAGGAGGGCTTCCAGGTCCAGTTCGCGGGTGCCCTGGGGCGTGACCAGCTTGGCGTGACGTAGGTCAGCGGTCGGTAGGGTCTGGCCGGCCTGGGCGAGAGCATTGAGCACGGGCACCGGCCGGCTGGCGACAAAGGCCACGGGCTTCTCCACCTGGCCAACCACTGAGATATGTTTGGCCTCTGGCACGACTACCACGTCGCCAGGCTCCAGGTCAACGTTCTGCGACATATCGCCCTCGAAGAGAAGCTTTTGAAGGTTCACCCGCACGGGCTCTCCGTTCTTGCGCAACACCGTGGCGTTAGTTGGGTCAGCCCCTGTAGCCAGGCCGCCAGCGATGCGGGCCAGGGCGTCCAGCAACGTGATCCGCTGGCCGAGCGGCGGCACCACGGATCCGGGCATCGCGACTGCTCCCAGCACTGATATGCGGTCTACCAGTTCCGGGACGAAGATCATGTCCCCGTAGCGTAGCAGTTCACCAAGGGCTACTCCCTGGGCTGTTCGCCAGCCACTTAGGTCCAGCGTCATGGGCGGTTGGCCTGCTCGCGTCAGGCTCACCCGGCGTAAATCCGCGTCGGGCAGCAGGCCTGCCATGAGTATTGCGTCCAGGACTGTCGAGCCGAAGGGCAAGGTCAACGGCCCGGGCGTGTTCACTCTCCCGCCCACGTACACTTTCCGCTCAGACGCGATTTCATCTACTGCCACAACAATGTTGGGTTGCTTTATGATGCGAGAGAGGGCCTTCGTCAGTGCTCGAGCAGCTTCCTCGACGGTCAGTCCCGACACACTTACAGCACCAATGTCGGGTATGGTGATCGAGCCACCCGGCCCGACCCGATAATCACCCGTTAGCTCCTTCTCGCCGAAGACCTGTACCTTGAGCACGTCCCCAGGACCTATGGCGTACTCCTGAAGATTCACCTGAGGGAGTGCCGCTGCCGGCAGAAGCACTAACATTGTTGCCAAAAGCCTGGTGGGGCTCATAACAGAGTTGCTCCCGGCAAAAAGTTGGGGCAGGCAAAGTACATTCTATGCTCCGGCCCAGGCGGCGTCAATCAGGGGGCAGTGGGCGTAGAGAGCGGTCTGGTTAGGGTGCTCGAGGACTTCGATTCGCACGGTTAGTCGCCCGGCTGCCAAGCTGCTGGCGCGGGGTTGTCTGGAGTGATTTTGCAAAACCTGGTGTACGCCTGGCCGAGGTGCGGAAAGCGTACAGACCTGTGCACTCGGCTTTTAACTCGCGTTTATGTCTTGCGGTCTCTGAGGCGGCTTGTACAAAAGCCCCCTGAGGGGACCCGCTTTGAAAAGTGAGCTTCCCCGGAGCCCCTTGCCTATCATCTTCATCCTGTTTCCGCCTCGTGTCTCTTTGCGCAGGTTGCACCGCCGGGCCCTTTTACAAGGAGCGGGCTGCCGGCTCTTGTCGAAGGTTTTCGACCGCAAAAGACATACCTGAGTGGGTTGTTGAAAAACCGTCTCGGCGTCGTTGCCGGCGCCCGTACGACACAGGTTTGTACCTGCAAGTTACACCGCACGGACGCGACTTGATGGTGAAATGATGGTTTTGCAACGGTCACCCTGAGGATACTTCATTAGCCCCGGCCGTCCTGAGCAAGGGACGCGCAGGAGAGCGGAACAGTACTGCCT
>JANZZA010000138.1 GCA_026419655.1 Armatimonadota bacterium
CGGCCACACTTTCATGAAAACGCGGGTTATTCGGGAAAAGGCCGTATTGGGCGGCGAAGGGTCGGGCCACGTGTTCTTCCGCGAGCTTGATGGTGGCGATGACGCCCTGTACGCAGCGATGGTAATGATGCGCCTGCTGGCTGAGGCCAGCCAGCCGCTTTCCGCCCTGGCCGCTACGGTGCCCAGGTACGTGCTTACCAGGGACATCCGGGTACGCTTCGAGGGCGATCCAGGGGCGCTTTTGGGACGCTTAGCCGAGGCCGCAGCCAGCGACGCATACCTGGAGCGCATAGACGGCGTGAAGGCCCATTACCCCGGCGGCTGGGCCCTGGCCAGAGCGTCGGTTACCGAGCCCGCCATTACCATGCGCTTCGAGGCGGAGACCGTCGAGGCCTTGCGCGACATTATCGCGCGCTTCCTGCGGCCTGCGCCTGAGCTTCTGCCTCCTGCTCTGGCCGCGGCTGAGGAAGTGGCAAGGCGCGACGAATAGCTACTGCCGCAGGCCACTGGTGGGGTAGAGCGTCGGGCCGCAATGGGGCAGCGCAGGAAAAACCCCGACTGCTTATTTGTGTGGGGGAAACCCTTTGGAAAGGGTTCTCCCCCAGACCCCCTTCCCAAACTTTTTCGTGCCGTTTCCACTACACGCGCCTATTGGCTGGACGGCCCGTAGCCGAAAACACGGACCACTGGCATGAGCGCTCTTAGCAGAGGACGCGCTCATGCACCCTCAATAGTCAGGGTATTTTGCCACCACGCATCCGACCCCCCGCGGGCCGAGGACGACCGGTATTCTTGCCCAGCCGCCCTCCAGCCGGACTCCTACGGGTTTGCCCGTGAAGGCATCTAGATACTGAGTGCCCGCCCGGTGCGGCACCCGCAAGACATCGCCGCGGAAGGTAGAAAATTCTGCGTTGAAAAGCGTCCAGACGGTCTTTCCAGGCGCCGAGAAGCGGTTAGCGTACACTGTTGGCCGCAAGGTGGGAACCAGCGGCTCCACATCCCCACCGCAGAAGGCATCCCGGTGCTCGTGTAGTATATCCAGTGCCTTCCGCAGGAAGTCGCGGGCGTCCTCGCTAAAATCGTCCGGCACCCTGCCCTGGAGCCAGTAGCCGTCGGCGTTGAAAAATGGATACTTCAGCAAGTCCCAGCCGCCCTCGACGAAGGGGTTGTAAGATACAAGCTGGAATACCTTGAAGTCCGGAAACACAAAGCGGAAAAGGTCAACGCGGTGAGGCGCCAGGGCTGGATCATTGAAGGCCACTGAGTAGCCCAGGGCGCCGTCCTGGTACTGCGAGTTGACGTCGTTGGGCGTTTCCTCAGTCAGGGTGGCAATCTCTGGCGGGACGACTGCGCGGATGGCCTTCAGGGTATCGCGCTCGCCGGCGAGAGGCGGCCATGGTACCGGGTGGCCGTGTCCCCGCGACCAGCAGGCATACCACGGGCCGATAAAGCCGTACTGGTCAATGTACATTCCGCTCGGCTTCAGCTCGGCGGCCACGCGCTTGTAGGTTTGCGCCAGGTGCTCGCGCCAGCCCGGGGCCGAGTGGCACATGACGTGCTCGGTTCCCTCGCCCCCATAAATCATCGAGTTGCCGTTGCGGTCGCGCATGTTGTTGGCCAGTACTTTCTCCTTGCCCCACTGTGCCCGCTCATCACACAAATAGCCCTCAATGTACAGCCCAACCGGGACGCCCAGTTCCTTCGCATGGGCAATGGCCGCCGCCATTTTCTCCAGTCCGCCAAGCTCGTCATAGTGGCTGTAGTCTCCCACGCGCCCGTATACCTTCGACTCGCCGAAATCGAAGATGTGCAGGTAATCCAGGCGGCCGAAAAACTCGCGGTCTGCCTGGATTATCTCGTCCATTCGCCATCGGCCCGCCCCCGTGTCATAAAGCTCGCCCCAGGCCAAGTGCTGGCGGTAGTTGAAACATTCGCGGAACCACTGCTTGCGGGGCACCTGCGGCCGATACCAGGTGCGCACCCAGTCGCGATATATTCGCAGGGCGGCCCGCCAGTCGCCAGTGTGGGCCCGCAGGACGGTCTGCGCAACAGGTATCTTCTCGCCCGGCTGATACTCTCGCTGAAAGTACTCAATGGCCCAGTCAATGCCGTCCTGGTCCTTCTGCATCTGCCACTGCTTGAAAATGTCGTCCAGGTCGTAAGTGAGCAGGGCCAGGCCGTGGCCAGCTTTCGGATTGAAGGCGTCGCAGACTTGCACTGGGTATTCCCCGCCATACCAGCTAGCCAGAGATACGGGGCGATTGCTGATGATGCCACCCTTGCGGGCCCACAGATACCATGTCTCCTCGACGGTGCCGATGCGAAGACCTTTGACGAGCGGGAAGCGGACGCCGGCCATTTGGGGCTGGTCGCCAGAGTAGCCCAGGTCCAAAGAGAGCTTTATCTCACCGCCGGGCGCTCCCTCGCACAGAAACTCGCCGCGTATGGGCACGCCCGCGCCTGTGGCATCGAAGGGCACGCGCAACAAAAGGCCCTCGCCGCGGCGCTCCACCGTGGGCTGGGATGTCTCCACCATGCCTGAACTTGCCCTCTTGTCGCCGGCAACAAGCTCGAATAGGTCGCCCGCGGCGGCTTTGACCTGGCCGGCGCTGAGCGAGCGCAGACTAATGCCCCTGGCGGTAGCAAGCTCGGCACGCAGCGCGCCCGTCTCCACCACATAGCCGCCCGCCGTCCGCGTGATTGACGGTGCGCGGGACGCCAACGCGTCGGGCTTTTCGGGCGCGTAAGGCGGCAGGCCCTGCACCGCGGGCGGCTGTACAAGCGCCCTGCCTGTGTTGACTGTGACAGCCGCCACCGCAAAGACTGCCTCACTCAGCCGGTTACGCAGGCCAAGGCTCTCTACGGGCCGGGCGCGCAACGCAGGCACGCAGTAGACTTCTGGCCCCGCAAGGACCTCATTCGCGCCGCTCGCCAGGCACACGGGCACCACCTC
>JANZZA010000455.1 GCA_026419655.1 Armatimonadota bacterium
AATTGAGGCCTATGGCGAAGATGTCGGGCGGCTCGACAGGCGCCAGGAGCTTCACGTCAGCCAGAGCAAAGGTTTCACCTGTTGGCTCAGGACCATCCCACGGCGCCCCCCGCAGGGCGCGGATTGTCTCCCCGTCCACAAGGCCCCAGCGGATTTCTCGCTGTGCGACAAAACGGGCTATTTTCATCGTCCAGTCTCCTGCCACTAAATTGTGGGCCGTGAGGCCACGTACTCATCTGGCCGCCAACCTCTAAGATGGCACGACTACGGCAGGCTCTGGCTGGGGGAACCCTTTGGATACCGTTGCGAAAGTAGCTTTTCTCTCCAGAGGACGCCGCCGCAGGTAAAAGGTCGGGCACCCCTGTTATGCACCTTCCCTATCCAGCCTCCTTAGCTTTCGCAACAATCCCCTTTGAAGAGGGTTCTCCCCCAGACCCCCTTCCCAAACTTTTTCCCGCTGCTCCCACCCGGGGCGCCTTATAGCGGCACAAGATCGCCGCGGCCATATAAAGCCGCTTCCACAACGTGCGCCCACCCCCGCAGGACCGTTGCGCAGCGTCCAGCGCAAGAGCATTTAAGGGCGCCACGGAAAACAACCGCTGGCTCAGCACAACCCGTCTACGCGCAAGCCGGCGCGAAGGGCTGCTTCAATCGCCCGCTGATATTCCGTTGGGGATATGCGCCGGCCGATCACCGGGTGGCCCACAGCCTGATAGCACGGCCGGTACTGGTCCATGATGTTGACATAGGTGTTGGGGCTGATGTCTTTGAGGATTGCTATAACCTTTTCGGTGCCGGCAACGTCGCCAGGCATCACCAGGTGGCGGACAAGCAGGCCCCGGCGGGCAATGCCGTGAGCGTCCATTTCAAGGTCGCCCACCTGCCGGTGCATTTCGCGGATTCCCGCCTCAGCCCGCTCCGGGTAGTCAGGCGCGTTGGAGAATTCGGCAGCCCTGCGGCCGTCCGCGTATTTGAAGTCGGGCATGTAGATGTCAACGACGCCGTCCAGCAAGCGAAGAGCGTCGAGAGCCTCGTAGCCCCCGCAATTCCATACAATTGGCAACTGCAAGCCTTGCTCGACAGCCACCACCAGGGCCTCGAGGATTTGCGCCAGGACGTGGGTGGGCGTGACGAAGTTGATGTTGTGACAGCCGCGCCGTTGAAGGGCAAGCATCACAGCGGCAAGTTCCTGCGGCCCGACTTCCCGCCCGTGGCCCACCAGACTGATGTCGTAGTTCTGGCAGAAGATACAGCGTAGGTTGCACTCGGAAAAGAATATAGTCCCGGAGCCACCTACGCCGACAAGGGGACGTTCTTCGCCGAAATGGGGGCCGAAGCTGGCCAGTCGGGCGCGCCTGCCCGTCCGGCAGTAGCCGGTCTCGTCGCTCAGGCGGTTCACCCCACAGTTTCGAGGACACAGGCGGCAGTTTTCCAGCGCCGTCACAGCCGTCTCGGCTCGCCGACAAAGCTCGCCCGTTTCGGCCAAGGCCAGGTAGGCTGGCCATTTTTCAGGCCGGCGAGATTTCTCCGACCCGCCGGCTCCAGTAAGCCTGTCAGTGCTATTTTCCGGCGTCACCGGCGACCTGGGCCTCGCCAAAGCTGAAGCGGTGGGCCTCAGCGCTGAGCCGCTCTAAAAGCGCGTAGTCGGTGATGTCTATGTGGATGGGAGTGATAGAGATGAAGCCGGCATGGACGGCGCCTATGTCGGTGTCAGGAGTGCTGTCGGCCTCGCACGGCTCGCCGGAGAACCAGTAATAATCACGCCCCCGTGGGTCGGTGCGCTTCTCTAGCTGGTTGGCATAGCAGCGGCGGCCCAGGCGCGTAAGCCTCGCTTCTCGCAGCTCTCCCGCTGGAAGATTGGGCACGTTGACGTTAAGAAAGCTGCCAGAAGGAAGGGACACTTCAAGAAGAAGGCGGGCGAGTCTGGCCACGTAAGCCGCCGCGGGTTCAAAGAAAACTTGTTCCGTACCGGCCACGGAGACAGCAAAGGCCGGCAGCCCCTGAATGGCAGCTTCCATGGCGGCCGAGACAGTACCAGAATAGAAGATTTCCTCGCCGAGATTGGCGCCGACGTTAATGCCGGAGACCACGAGCTGCGGAGCCGGTGGGTCCACCAGCGACGCGAGGACAACGCAATCAGCAGGCGTGCCATTGGTCTGGAAGGCCCGCACCGGCAAGCCGCCGACGCTAACTGGCTCCATGCGCAGAGGCTTGTGCAGCGTAATGGAGTGTCCAACGGCTGACTGCTGACGCTCGGGCGCCACGACCAGCACGTCAAAGTCGGCATACAGAGCCTCGACCGCCGCTCGCAAGCCCGGCGAGTGTACACCATCATCGTTGGTCACAAGGATTCGAGGCTTCACTTAGTACCTCCGCACGCCGCACCCGCTACACAGACTGCGGCTCTAAGCTTGCCATAAGACTCAACCCTGTCCGACTCTGGCCTCTTGGCTTTTCCCCGGCTAAACAGCAAGCCGCGGTTCAGCCTACGTCCGTCACCAGTGCCTGCTGGACGCCTTCCAGACCGCTTACCTCGGCCAGCACTTCCTGCGGTATTGGGTGCTCCACCGAAACCAGCATAAGTCCTACGCCGTTGACCGGTTCCAGGCCCACCTCGATACCGGTGATGCTGATACCTGCGTTGCCCAGGATGGTGCCAACCTTGCCGATGAAGCCAGGCTTTCCCGGCTGGCCGTGCCATATGATGAGTACCCGGCCCCGCAGGACGAAATCCACCACGAAATCGTCCAGGCGCACCAGCCGCGGCAGGCCATCACCCAGCACCGCCCCACCTATCCTCGTCAAGGAATCCTCACTTTCCAGCACAAGAGTAGCCCACCGCTGATACCCTTCCAGGCCGTCGGCCTGCACTATCGCGACCTGCACTCCGCGCTCCCGGGCCGCTAGCATTGCATTGACATAAGTAACGACCTGGCCGCTTAGCCGACGCAGGTACTCCGCCACACCGCAGCGCGCTATCAGCCCTATCTGCTCATCAGTCAGTTGCGGGCCGGCAGCAACGGTGATGCGTGAAGCCAGCTTGGTCGCAAGGCCCGCAGCGAAAGCTCCGAGACACTGAGCAAGGTCCAGGTAAGGGCCTACGGCCTCCTCGGCCTCGGGCGGCAATACAGGCGCATTGACGGCCCAGCGCGCGGCCCTCCCCTGCAGCACCGCCACCACCTGCTCGGCCGCGTCCCGCGCCACCTGCTCTTGTGCCTCCGCCGTAGATGCCCCCAGGTGAGGAGTGGTCACGACGTTGGGCATCGCAAGAAGCTCGGGCGATGGATTCTTGTCGTCGGCGAAAACGTCAAGGGCTGCGCCGGCAATCCACTTCTCCTGCAGCGCTCGAATCAGCGCTGCCTCATCCACCAGCTTGCCCCGCGCCACGTTTATGAAAATGGCCGTAGGCTTCATCATGCGAAACTGCGCCTCGCCCATCATGCCTTTGGTCTCTTCACGCAGGGCCACATGAAGGCTTACAAAGTCGGACTCGTGCAGCAGCTCTTCCAGTGCAGCAGGCTTGACACCGTCCTCCTCGATACGCTCGTCGGCCACATACGGGTCGCAGGCCAGAATCCTCATGCCGAAAGCCTTGGCCCGCAGAGCCACTTCACGCCCAATCCGCCCGTAGCCGACAACGCCCAGAGTCTTGCCCAGCACCTGCCGGCCGATAAACTTGCGGCGGTCGAACTTGCCCGTACACATTTCCGCATACGCCTGGGGAATGTTGCGGGCAGTGGCCAGCAGAAGGGCTATCGTGTGCTCGGCGGCGGCGAGGGTGTTGCCCGATGGCGAGTTGACCACCAGCACCCCTCGGCGCGTGGCGGCGTCACAGTCGATGTTGTCTACTCCTGCACCCGCCCGCGCTATAACCTTCAGCTTCGGCGCCGCCTCGATGACCTCGGCCGTAACGTACGTCTCGCTGCGCACGATGACAGCATCCACGTCCTTGACGGCCTCAAGCAGCTCGTCGCGCCCCATCTTGAACTTCTCGACTACTTCGCCAACCTCGCGCAAAATGCTCGGCCCCGGCTCAGCCAGCGGGTCAGCAATAAGGATTTTTGGCTTCATGACTTTACCTCCCCGGGCCTGGTGGCTGCAGAGGCTGCCCCTCGGCTCCGTTGCCAGTTATGCTCATGCTGGTAGAGGACCGCATTGCGCCTCCTAGCCTATTGCATCGCCGCCTGATAGGTCCCTTGCGCAGCCGCCAGGCCGTCCTGGGTCGGACAAGCGAACCCCAAGGCGTTCAGCTCAACCGCCGTAGCCTCGATGGTGCGCAGGAGGTCGTCAAGCTGGCAGCAGCCCATATGGCCAATGCGGAATATCTTTCCGGCCAGTTCTCCCTGGCCGCCTGAGATTAGCACCTTGTGGTTGTCGCGGACGCGGCTCACCAGCTCCTTGCTGTCGAGGCCGTTGGGCGAATGCACGGCAGTCACCACGTCGCTGGCGTGGGCAGGGTCCGCGAATAGCTGGAGGCCGAGAGCATCCACAGCGGCGCGGCAGGCCTCGCCAAGCGCATGGTGCCGCCGCCACACGTTCTCAAGTCCCTCAGCCAAAATCAATTCCAGGGAAACCGCAAGCGCGCGTATCATGTTCACGTTTGGCGTCCACGGCGTCTGGCCTTTATCCAGGGACTTTTTCGCAGCGACCAGGTCAAAATAAGCCCTGGGCATTTTTGCCGACGCCGCAGCTTCCCAGGCCTTCTCAGACATGCTCACAAAGGCCAGCCCGGGCGGCAGCATAAAGGCCTTCTGCGACCCGGAAGCCACTGAGTCCAGGCCCCACTCGTCCACCGGTATGGGCATGCCGCCCATGCTGGAGACCGTGTCAACCACGCTCAGGGCACCGATGTCTCTTGCGGCCGCCGCCAGCAAATCAGCATCCTGCCGCACGCCCGTGGAAGTTTCGTTCTGCACGAACAGCAGGGCTCTATGGTCGCAAAGCAACTGGCGGACAACCTCCGGGTCGGCAGCTTGCCCGGGAGGCACGGGTAATTCCTCTACTTCTGCGCCATAAGTCCTGGCTATGTCCCTCATACGCTCGCCAAACTTGCCGCCCACAATAGCCAGCACCTTATCGCCGGGCGATAGTACGTTGACGATGGCCGCCTCGACGGCCCCGGACCCAGAGCTGGTGAGAATAAGCACGTCGTTGGCCGTCTGGTAGACCTTCTTTAGCCCTTCGGTGCAGAACTCGAGCAGCTCCTTGAAAGCTGCCCCGCGGTGGTAAAAGCTCGGGCTGCCCAGAGCTTCCAGCACAGGCTTTGGAACGTTAGTCGGCCCTGGGATCATCAGCAGGATGTCGTCAGGAACGTGAATATTCATCCGGCATGCACACTCCGTCACTAAGATTTGCGTTAGCAGCTACCTGGGCGCCCGTGGCCACTACCGTCCTGCGCACGCTCGCCCCTGGTCCGATTCGTCCGCCAGCCCACACTATCGAGTCCCCCACCACAGCCCCATCTGCCACCTCCGCACCCTCTCCGAGACTCACATACGGACCCACCGTGGCCCCCTGCCCCACCACTACACCATCGGCAACTGCCACAGGCCCAAGTAACCGCGCCGAGGCGTCAATCTTCGCGGTAGCAGCGACCCCTGCTCCACACCACGGCAAGGCTCCGTCCAGCAGGTCGCGCTGAACCGCAAGATACGACGCCAGGTGGCCCACGTCGGCCCAGTAGTACGACCCGTCGGGCAGAAAACCCAGTATCTTGCGCCCCGCTTCCAAGAGGTCGGGGAATAACTGCCGCTCAACCGACCAGGCCTGGAAGGCGGGAATAAAGTCTAACACATCCGGCCCCAGTAAATACACCCCTCCGTTGACAGTATTTTGCCCGGTTGGGTCCACAGGCTGCTTTTCCAGAAATCTAGCCACCAGCCCGCGGTCGTCACGCAGCACCAGCCCGAAGGGCGAAACGTCCACAACCTTGCGCAGCAAAATCGTTGCGTCCGCACGCGCTGCCAAGTGTGCCTCCACCATGGCCTGGAGAGGTGCGTTAAGGATAATGTCGCCATTGGTCGCGACGAAGGGCTCCTCGATACCCTGGGCAGCAAACTTGATGGCACCGGCGGTATCCAGCGGCTCCGGCTCAACTACAACCTCGACCGCCAGGCCCCAGTCATGTCGGGCAAGGGCTGCTGCCAGCTTGTCAGCCCCATAACGCGCCGACACCCTGACGCGCTCGATGCCCTCCCTCGCGAGCCACAACAGTTGATGGCCCACCAGAGGAATGTTCACCACGGGCAGGGCGGGCTTGGGACAAAGATTTGTCAGCGGGCGCAGCCTTGTGCCTAAGCCGCCCGCAAGAACTACCCCGGTTTTCACAGTCATCCTCATCAGCCGCCCGCAAGAAGCGTGAGCCTGCACAGCGGAAACAGCACGAAAAAGTTTGGGAAGGGGGCCTGGGGGAAAACCCTTTTCAAAGGGTTTCCCCCAGAAAAAACTTTTGGCCCATTCCTCACCGTTGAGCGCTCTTACGCCAGCACCCGCCAACTTGGGCGAGGGGCATGCCTATCGTCCATCGGCAACCACCTGCACCGTCACGCGCCGCCGTCGCGGGCCGTCCATTTCCAGCAGCATGATGCGCTGCCAGGTGCCCAGCTCGACCCGGCCCCCAGCCACAGGTAGCACCACAGAGCTGCCGATAATCGAGGCAGCCAGATGCGCGGCGGCATTGTCGTCTATACGGTCGTGGCGCCAGTCATCGCGTCGGCTCATCTCCTCCACCAGCCGCAGCGTGTCTGCCACCAGCCCGCTCTCGTTTTCATTGACATAAAGCGCACAGGTACAATGGGCCACGTTCACGCAGGCCAGCCCCTGGTCCACCCTCATTTCAGCGACCCTCGCCGCAACCTCATCGGTAATGTCAAGGATTTCGGTGCGCCTGGACGACTGGACCGTAAACTGCGCCCTCGGCATCATCAATCACATCCGTGCGTGGAGAGTGTAGGTCTCCTTCCCCTGCGAGCAGACAACAGGACCGGCCACACAGCCGGCTGCAATCCCGACAGCTCACTTGCGCGTCGGCCGCCACCCAAGAATGCGTAGCTGCACTTGCTGCGGTCCCCAGTACTTATCAACTTCCGGCACAAAGCAAAGGTCTATTCTGCCGCCCTGCTTTGGCTCATCGTCCCAGCCGGCCATGCCGAAGCCAATTGCTTCCACTGTACGCCGGCCATCGGTGAGATACAGCTTCAGATGCTTTTCATCGCGGCCAACGGTGCGCACCTCAACCACTTCCAGACCATCGATAGCGAAAACAGGTTCCGGGTTGCCGGGGCCAAAAGGTTCCAGGCGCGCCAGGTCAGCCACGAGCGTCACGTCAACTTCGTCCAGTGAAGCTGGAATGACTGCCGGCTCGTCCTTCCTCTCGTCTGGCCGCCCCAGAAGGCGTATGGCCTCGACGAAGGCCTCCCGGAAAGCCTCCACGCGCCCGGCGTCAATGCGCAGGCCAGCCGCCTGCGGGTGGCCCCCGTATTCAAGCAGTTGCTCTTCACACATGCGGAGAGCTTCCATGATGTCAATGGCCTCGACGCTGCGGGCAGAACCGCGTGCCTCGCCCACTACCTTGCCGCCGCCCCCCCCCAGAGGGAGTTCTCCGAAAAGCACGGCCGGACGGTCGTACTCCTCGACCAGCTTGGCAGCGACTATGCCGATGACCCCCACATGCCAGTCGGGCGACGCCAGAACAATCGCCGGCAGTTCAAGCAACTCCGGCCGCTCGCCAAGCATCCGCACAGCCTCGCGGTAAATCTGTTCCTGAATGCGCTGCCGCTCGCGGTTGTTGTCCTCAAGATGAAGAGCAAGGCGGCGAGCTTCATCTTCGTTGCCAGTCAGGAGAAGCTCCAGCGCATGGATGGGGTCGGCCAGACGGCCGACGGCGTTGAGCCGCGGGGCCAGCCGAAAAGCCACGTCGTAAGCACGCACAGGTGGACTTACCGCTGCCACTCCCATTAGCGCACGTATCCCGGGGGACAGTTGCTCCCGCCCCTTTCCGGACTGGTTCAGCCTGTCCAGGCCAGCGCGGGCGATCACGCGATTCTCCCCGGTCATGGGCGCAACGTCGGCAATGATGCCTATGGCCGCTATGTCAACCAGGTCCTCAGCCCGCACCGGCGCGTCGCCAAGCATTGCCGTCAGCGCTTGGACAAACCGCAGCGCCAGGGCCGAAGCGGGCATTTCCTCGCATTCATAGGACCAGTCCGGAACCCGTGGCGCCACAACCACGTCCGCCTCCGGCAACGTCGGCCCGGGCTCGTGATGGTCAAGAACGATTACGGAACACCCGAGGGACCTGGCCAGGGAAATCTCATCATGGGCGCTTATGCCGCAGTCCGACGCAAGAATGAGGTCTATTCCTTTGCCTGCTGCGGCCCGCACGGCCCGCTCACTCACTCCGTAGTCGTCGCGGAACCGGTTGGGTAGATAGTAGTGGACGGTGGCACCAATGCGGTGAAGAGCGCGCACCAGTATGGCTGTGGAACAGATGCCGTCGGCGTCGTAGTCCCCATGGACGAGGACGGGGCGCCGGTCAGCAAGGGCCTCGATAACAAGCTCCACAGCCTCGGTCATGCCCCGAAATTGCGAAGCCGGCGGAAGGGAATCAAGCGAGCCAGACAGGTATGCACGTGCCTGGGCAGCATCAGTCACACCTGCCCACACCAGTGCAGCAGCAGCCAGAGGCTGAATCCCCACGCGGGCACTCAGCTCCGCCTCCAGTAGTGGGTCCCTTGGGCTGCTGTGCCAGGATTTGACGAATCTGCGCGGCATGATCAATCTCCGGGGCTGGAAGCGTGTGTCTTGGTCACAGCCGGTACCGGCCCGGCGGCGGCGATGGCCAAATCACCCTGCAGCGATGGCTCCATGGTTCCTCCGCATAAGTTTACAGGACACAGAGAATTCTGTCAAAAGGGTCGGTTAGGGTCTTGACAAGCAGGACGGAGCGTGCTAAAAGGGAGCAGAGAAAAGTTAGCAGCCGGCTCTGGCGGCTGCTAAGTTTCGGGGAAAGGTGGTGAAGCCCATGCTACAGCCCCTCGGAGACCGCGTAATTGTCGAGCCGCTCGAGGGCCAGGACAAGAGCCCCGGCGGTATTATCCTGCCAGACACGGCCAAGGAGCGGCCGCAAGAGGGCAAAGTTATCGCCGTCGGACCCGGCGCCCTTAATGACAAGGGCGAGCGCGTTCCCCTTCCTGTCAAGGAAGGCGATATTGTCATCTTCACCGAGTTCGGCGGTACCGAGATCAAGGTGGACGGCAAGAAGTATCTCATCGTTGACGAGCGCTCACTCCTGGCGGTGAAGGAAGCCTAGTCTGCGTGGCTTCCGGCCGCCGCTGAGAATGGGAAAAGGAGGGTTGGAAAATGCCAGCGAAGATGCTTGCCTTTGGCGAAGAAGCGCGCCGCGCCCTTGAGCGCGGTGTGGACAAGGTAGCTAACGCCGTGAAAGTGACGCTGGGGCCTAAGGGCCGCAACGTGGTACTTGAGAAGAAGTGGGGCGCACCCAACATTACCAAGGACGGCGTCACCGTGGCCAAGGAGGTAGAGCTTGAGGACGCTTACGAGAACATGGGCGCCCAGCTCTGCCGCGAAGTCGCCTCCAAAACCAACGACGACACCGGCGACGGCACCACCACTGCCACGGTCCTGGCCCAGGCCATCGTCCAGCAGGGCATGAGGGTGGTAGCGGCCGGCGGCAACCCGATGGTCATCAAGCGCGGCATCGAGAAGGCCACCCAGAAGGTCGTGGAGTTCATTAAGAGCAAGGCCACTCCGATTGAAGGCCGGGACGCCATTGCCCACGTAGCGGGCATTGCCGGCAACGACGAGGAAATCGGCAACTACATCGCCGACGCCATGGACCAGGTGGGCAAGGACGGTGTCATCACCGTCGAGGAGAGCAAGGTCGGCCGCACGGAAGTGGAAGTCGTCGAGGGCATGCAGTTCAACAAGGGCTACATCTCCCCCTATTTCGTCACCGATGCCGAGAACATGGAGTGTGTACTCGAGGACCCCTTCGTGCTGATTTACGAGAAGAAAATCTCCTCGGCGGCGGACATCGTGCCGGTGCTTGAAAAGGTCGCCCAGGCCGGCAGGCCGCTGCTGGTCATTGCGGAGGACGTCGAGGCTGAGGCCCTGGCCACGCTGGTAGTCAACCACATGCGCGGCACGGTGCGGTCCTGCGCGGTGAAGGCCCCTGGCTTTGGCGACCGCCGCAAGCGCAACCTTGAGGACATTGCCATCCTCACCGGCGGAACCTTCATCAGCGAGGACCTGGGCATCAAGCTGGAAAACGTCACGCTGGATGACCTCGGCCGCGCCAAGAAGGTCGTCGTGGACAAGGACGACACCACCATCATCGAAGGCGCCGGCTCAGAAGAGGCCATCCGCGGCCGCGTCGAGCAAATCCGCAAGGAAATCGAAACCACCGATAGCGACTATGACCGCGAAAAGCTCGAAGAGCGCCTGGCCAAGCTGGCTGGCGGCGTGGCGGTCATCAAGGTCGGCGCGGCCACTGAGACCGAGCTGAAGGAACTTAAGCACCGCTTCGAGGACGCTCTCTCGGCCGCCCGGTCCGCATTGGAAGAGGGCATCGTCCCTGGCGGTGGCGTGGCGCTCCTGCGCGCCCAGGCGGTCCTCGACCCGCTGATTGACGAGGAAGAGGACGACGACCTGAAGGCGGGCATGCAGATCGTCAAGCGCGCCCTGGCCGAGCCTCTCAAGCGCATCGCAGAAAACGCCGGCTATGAGGGCAGCATCGTGGCTGAGCGCGTGCTGGCCGAGGAAAACTTCAACTACGGCTTCAACGCGCTCACGGAGCAGTATGAGGACCTCGTGGCCAGCGGCGTCATTGACCCGGCCAAGGTCGTCCGCTGTGCGCTTGAAAACGCGGCCAGCATCGCCGGCCTGGTGCTGACTACCGAGACGCTCGTGGCCGAGATGCCCAAGAAGGAAGAAAAGACGCCCAGCCCGCCTGATTACGACATGTAGACCGTTGAGGCGGTGAGCACGAAAACGCAGAGGGCCTGGCCAGCAATGGCCAGGCCCTTTAGCTTTGCGGCGCCTCCACGGTTTCCCCTTGCGCAGCCAGCAGGGCTTCCGCGCCGTCCAAGCTAGTCTCGTGCGCTAACGCCACGCGGAAGTCGTGGTCTCGAAGGCACAGACGAGGCTCATGAGCAAACGTGGATACGTGGCTGGCCACGCGGCCATGAGCAACAACACCCAGCCGAGGGCAGCAGCAAGAGCGGGGCCGGAACGGTCCGGGCCGCTGCCTGCCGCCAGGCCGGAACGGTCACGCAGCCCCCGGCTGCCCAACAGTGCAAAAGCCTTCGCAAGAGCCCCCTCCCCCACGCGAAGAGCCGCCGCAACATCGGCAGCACGCTCGCTATGCAGCCGCCACTGGCGATAAAGTAGCCACCCGAGGCCCGGAAAAGCCCATGCCACCGCCGACAGGACCAGAGCCGCCGCCGGGTCGCGCCAGAGAGCATGGTCAAGTTCGTGCAGCAGCACCGCGGCCGCTGCTTCTGGCTCCATGGAGCTCGCGGTCGCTTCAGGCATCACCACCACGGGCCGGAAAAATCCAATGGTCTTTGCCGAGAAAGCAGGAGTAGCCTCTGCAGCCTGGGCCGGTACCGAAAAAACGCGCGGGCTGAAGGGGTTGGGCAAGGGCACAGCTGTCGCGGCCAGTGCCCTGGCGACTGACGCTCCGCGGAAAGCCGACAAGACGAGACGCGTCAGCCCAAGCAACCAGAAGGTGGCTGTTATGAGGCTGGCCACGCGCACGGTCCCCTCGCCCAGGAGCCGGGCCGTCTCAGCAAAGCAAAAATGGGGCAGAGGACGTTCCAGGTGTGGAGTGTAGTCCAGGTGACGGCTGGACCACCTTGGCAGCCTGGCCGTCACCCAGAGCGCAGCCACAAGGCCCACTACAGCGACTGCGGCCCACAATACAGCAGCAACACGCGCCCTCCGGGCCGGCAGTAGCCTTGCTACCGCAGCCACAGGAAGCACAAGCAGCGCCATCCACGCAGCAGCGGCCAACCATGAGGTCGTTGCGGCGGCGAAGAACCAGGACATGCCTCAGGTCTGCTTCTCGCGCCTCTTACGTTCGATAAGTTCAGCTAGCAGGTCGAGCTGGGCTGGGTCTCGGGCTCCGAGGGCCTCGACGAAATATGCCACGGCCGGACCAGTGAAAGCACTCAACAGGCCATCCAGGGCGGCACGGGAGACGCTCTCGCCAAATTCGGCCTCGCTCATGGCAGCGCGGTAATGGTACGCGCGGCCTTTCATTTGACGCTCCAGGAGACCCTTGCTGTGAAGCCGGGCAAGGGTAGTCATCACCGTAGTATAGGCAGCCTTCCGGCCACTGGCTTCGAGAGCCGCACGG
>JANZZA010000189.1 GCA_026419655.1 Armatimonadota bacterium
GGCTTGGTTTGTCATGTCGGTGTATCTCATTCGCACCTGGCGGCCCGCAGGCAGGTAGCCGCGAATATCCTCGACGGCGAAGTCGGCCGACCATCCGGGCCGGGCAGTCGAGTCAAGCCGTAAATCGCGAAGCAGAGCGCCGTGGCCAAAATCTCCTGCCGGTGCCAAGGATAGGCCCTCAACGGCTACCTTTCCGGGTGGCCCCTGGACAAACTTGGTGTGTTCAGAGCCACCCACGACCCTAAAAATATCGGCTGCGTAAAAATCGGTTTCGGAAACATCCACCAGGGCGACCGTCCTGGAGTACTGCTGGGCCGAGTAAGCAGCGGGAGCGGCCGCCTCGATGAATTGCACGCACTCGCCGTCGCCCCAGAGCCGCGTGGCGCCTTGTGCGACTTGCTGACTGGCACGGTCAATGAGCACGGTATTGTGCGATGCTGTGATGTGGTACCACACGGCCCGAGGAGACCCCCAACCACCGAACTGCACCGGCGGGTACCCGAAATCCGGCAAAAGGTCCAGCCCATGGGCGAAAAGTCCCAGATTCATGGCGTCCAGGTGCCCGTGACCGCCGCCCGCATCGTAGTCCAGCCAAACCGCACGCTCATTTTCTCCGCGGCCGGACCGCAGTATGGCCAGACACCACTGCTGCTTGTTGACGCTGGGCAGGTGCAGTTCCGCGCCGTGCTGGGCTATGACCTGAGCCACCCGGTCCTGAAAACCCTGCGGGTCGGCGCAAAAGAAATCGTTCGGCAGGCCTTCCGTGCGCCCACCGTTGGCCGAGTAGAGGATTCTTACGTAGTCTGCATCACCCGTGGCCTCATAAAGTTGCCAGAGGAACTCATAAGCTGAGGGCCGCATTATCCACGAGGCCGCCGTGCCGGGGCTCGAGGGATAACCCTTGTCGAAAACCACCCCAACATAGACCGGGGCGCGAGCCACAAGCCAGCCGCTATCGCCGGAAGGCGGGTAATACGCACCCAGGCACCACGTATCAATGTGAAAGCGATAGGTTTCCCGCAGGCGCGGATAGCGGCGAAGTATGTCGGGTATAAACCCTGGCATGGCACGGCCAAAATAGCCGAGCATTTCCGCGAGCCCCTGGATGACAAAAGCAGAGTAATTCTGCAGGCCCTTTTCTCCAGTCACGCCATCAACGGCCGTGGCCCGGGGCAGCATCTCGTCGAAAACTTTGTAGACTTCCTCACGCGCGCCTTCCCAGTCCAGGACGGCCATCATGGTGGCCACGGCAATGGGCGTGCGCGGATAATTGGACGATATTTTGTGCTGATTGCGCAGCGCGTCGCGGAAAATGCCGTTTTCAATGTTGCGCAGGATGTCGGCCCCGGAGGCCTTGGGGGCCGACAGGCCGTACTGACGTGCCTTTGCCGACAGGAAGGAAACTAGCTCTTCGTCGCCGTCCAGACCCGGGAAAATGGCATCGTAGACCAGGGCAAGCTCACGGGTTTCCTCGCAGGCATCGTGCCAGATGGACACGTAGCCATTGGAGCCAAGGCGTTGTTCGTACACCAGCGCCTGGCTGACAAAGTCGAAGGAAGGATACACGTCAGCGATGCGGTCCAGAAGGATGGCTGCTTTATGAGCATAGGTTCGGTCGCCGGTTGCCAGGTAAGCTGCGGCCAGGTTTTTCAGTCCCCCGAGGATGAGCTGTTTCCACTGGCCGTAGATTAGATAAGCGCCAACAAAGCGCCACCTGTTCTCTCCGTCAAAGTAGCCCTCGCCGTCGTCCACGCCAAACATGTGAAGCGGGTCCGACGGCTCTGGGTGCTCGGCGTTGTAAAGCAAAGAGCGGTCGGCACGAGCGGAATCAAAAATGCCGTGTTCGTCCAGGCCGGAAAGATAAAAGCGGTTGAAATCGTTCTTCGGAAAGACTTCACTGCAGTGGGGACAGCGCACCTTCCACGGCAGATTCACCGCATCCACAATCCAGTTGTACATGGGCACGGACTGGCGGCATGCGGGACAGAAACCGTTAGACCATACCATCCATGAGCGAGTAATAGTCGGGCCGAACATCAAGCCCCATATCTCGTCGTCGCTCATCCGCCGCCAAGGCTCTGCGGCCGCTACTACGGTATCACGTGCCTGGCGCGCCCAGTCAT
>JANZZA010000230.1 GCA_026419655.1 Armatimonadota bacterium
TGATCATCGCCCCTGGCCCAAAAGCAGGTGAGAAGGTCCTGTCGGGCTATGGGCGGGGCCTCGAAGGTGCGCGCGAGCGTCCACCAGCCAGCCCTGAAGTGCGGCACCGAAAGCTTGAGGCAGTCTTCGCCGTTGGGGCCAGCCCCCGGGGCCACCGCAACCGCAGCCTCTCGTGCTCCCTCATGGCCCTCGCGCCAGCGGGCTGTCTCTTTCACATTCCAGGTCACTACAGGTTGGGGCTGGACAGCCTCCCTTGTCAGCCCTTCGCGCACATAAGCATCCCAGTCGAGCCACCGGTCCCCGCTCCGCCAGTAGAATTCGCTGAAGGCAGGCGCGGTGAGGCTGACGAGTATGCCGCCATCGCGCATCCAGTTCACAAGAGGCTGGACGGCCACGGCCGGGAGGCGTCTAAGGTCAGCACACAAAAAGTCCAGGCCGGGATAGACGAAGGTGCCGGGGGTCAAGACGTCGGCGGTAGTAAGTTCCGCAACGGCGAAGCCCGCTTCGGAGAGGCGCTGGCGGAATCTGGAAAGGTCTGGCGGGCGTTGGGCGCCCGGCATGTCTGTGCCGAGGTAAATGCCGACGCATCCACGCCGGGCAGAGGGATAATCGCGCGCCGGCGCCTGGGCCCGTCGCGGCGCTGCAGTCACCCGCACGTCGCGTATCTCCGCGTCAAAGTTCTCGCACCGCAGCGCCGCCCAGCCCTCCCGCACCGCGGGCTCGCCCGACAACAGGTATCCATGCCGGGCCAGCGGCTGCGTGTCCCCCTGCCGGTAGACTTCTCCAACCACGCTGCGGCGCGTCAGAACAAGACGCAGGCGGTAAGTAACTTCGTATTCCCAGGCCGCGCCGCGGGCGCCCTCGATGGGTGCGAGCTGAGTTGCGCCGTATGACTGGGCCTGATGCACACCCTGGTAGTCTTCCACCAGCTCTGTATAGTGGGCGCCATCAGGGCCCTCAACGAGGCCGAGGTTCCAGTAGCTGGTCAGGGTTGGCATCAGGACGAGACCCGCGGTAGCCCATCCGCCGGCAGCAGCTCGCTGCTTTACGACGATCGTTGCCTCTATGACGCCTTCCTCAAAGATGTACGGCTCGTCGGCCAGGTAAACGTGGTTTTGGCCCGGCGCAGCTATCCGGTAGACACCCTCGCCAATCTGCCACGGACCATCAATCACAGGCTCGGCGCCCGCCAAGGCCGAGAGCAGAGCCGCGGTCCCGATAAGCGCATAACGCAGGGCGGCCATTTTTGCGTCGTGCCGGCAGGTGGCCACAGCACGCCTCACGTGCTAGTCACCTCTCCTCGCCACGAGAAATTTCGCGGCTGGGGCCGCTCGGGCCAGCCTCGGCCGCTTCTATGGCCTGCCGCATAGCGGCGGCAATTTCGGGATAATGCTCTTCGGCGAGACGGAGATAATGCTGTCTCGTTGCCGTGAGGAAACGCAGCCGTGTTTTTTCCGGGCGGGCCGCAACCCGCTCTAGGCCGTCGAGACGGTCGCATAGACGCAGCAGGATGGCCTCTGACCCCGCGCGTACTGCCCGCTGAACGGGCGTCGCCTCATCGTCCTCCGGCCGGTTGGTAAGGGCGTCAACCAGGTGGGCGACCTTGGCCCCGAATGCTCGCGATATCTCGTCTAGCGGAAAGTCCGTGTTCTCGACGGCATCATGCAACAGGGCCGCCGCAACTAACTCAGGCGACCGGCCGCCGTACTGCACTACCTTTCGCGTCACGCCAAGGACATGCTCAAAGATCGTAGAACCGTCCTTTCGGCGCTGGTCCTTGTGAAGCGCTTGGGCAAGTTCATAGGCTTGCCGCACTAGCTCCAGGCTGTTTGGGTCGGCAGCCTGCTCCAAACGGCGTAAAATATCATCGAGTCCTTCAGCAGTCACGGTTAATAAGATTCTGCCGGGGCCGCGCCGAACCTTCCGGGCGGCACTAGCAATGGCTCAGGGGGAGCGAGATATGTCGAAGACCGAGAGCAAGTTCATTGGCGTGGACGTCGGTGGAACGAAGATACTGGCTCTATTGGTGGACGATGACGGAGAAGTACTTGGGCGGAGCAAGCGGCCAACTCAGCAAGAAGGCCAGCCCCTGGCCGACCAGGTAGCCGCCGTGATAGACGACTTGCTGGCCGCCACGGGCACCGAGCCTGGCGAAATCGCGGGCATCGGGCTCGCAGTCCCTGGCGTGGTAAACAGCCAGACCGGCGAGCTTGTCCATGCGCCGAACCTGGCCGTGGATGACCCGTGGATTGCGGAGCGCATCCGCGAGCGGTATGGGGTGCCCGTGGCCATAGGAAACGACGTGAACCTCGGCACGCTGGCCGAAGCCTGGCATGGGGCAGGGCAGGGAGCGTCAAGCGTGGTTGGCATCTTTGTCGGCACGGGTATCGGCGGCGGAGTAGTCATAGACGGCCGCGTGCACGTAGGTGCGCATGATCAAGGTGGCGAAGTCGGCCACATGGTCATCGTCGTGGACGGCCCGCCCTGCGGTTGCGGCAATCTCGGCTGCTGGGAAGCTCTCGCCAGCCGCACGGCCATCGAGCGCGAAGTCCGCAAAGCCGTAGATGCTGGCCGTCCTACGGTCCTGGCGGCTGCCGCAGAAGAAGAACACATCCGCAGCGGCCCCCTGGGCAAGGCCCTCAAGGCAGGCGACGAAGTTGCCGTCGAAGTGATGACTCGCGTCGCGCACTATCTGGCCCAGGGCCTGCTCACCATAAAGCACCTGATTGACCCCGAGGTCATCGTCCTCGGCGGCGGCGTCATGGAGGCCTGCGGAGATTTCCTCATGCCGCTAATCGAGGCAGAGGTGAGGGCCGACAAGCTCAGGGCCTCGCGCGAAGGGCCGCGCCTTGTGGCCTCGCAGTTGAGCGATGATGCCGTAGCTTTGGGCGCGGCGGTCCTCGCTCGCTCAGAGGTCGCAGAACTGGCCGCGGCTGCTGCCTGCGCATGCCCACCGGCAGGCGAGGAGCCGACCGCTGCCTATCCCCGCCTGGACTCGGTTAGCTTCGGCGTGGTAGTGGTCGAGGGCGAAGAGATCCCAAACGACATCTACATTCGCGCTGATGGAAAGCTGGGCAAGCGCAAGAAGAAAGCCGCGAGGAAAAAGTACGGAACCTCCCACGTGGTGGACGCCGAAGAGCTGCAGAAAGTGTGCAAGGGCCAGCCCAGGACAGTCATCATCGGGGCGGGCTTCCAGGGCATGGTGCGGCTGACCGACGACGCCAAGGAGTTTCTAAACGGCCTCGGCGCCGATTGGCAAGTCCTGCGCACGCCGGAAGCCGTGGAGGCCTTCAACGCAGCGAGAGGACCAAAGGCCCTTCTCCTCCATGTGACCTGCTAGCCCAAAGGCTCGGGGACAGGACAGCGCCAGGATTTTACGTGTGGCGGGAGTACTCTGGACGTGTCCTGTTGGCCGGCAGAGGCATCGCGATGAACTGGTCACCTCTGGCCGGCTTCCCCCCCCGCAGGAAGGCGGCGTAGCCTTGGCCGTTGATACCGCCAGGCACGCCAAATTTCCGCGTGCCGGAAAACGGCGCGAGAGTTTTCGCATCCGGCCTGCTGTCGCGCCGAACTACGCAGGTCTCTCGAACTTAGGCCTTACGAGACTGTTGCAGGTCGGTCTGCCAGCCTACCTGCAAGGTCCCAGCTAAAAGCGTGGATGCACAGCGCTGTATATTTTCTTTACTGCGGGGAACCAAAGGCTGACTTTTGGTGCGATTCCCTTATATCACCTGGTTGGACGCAGGGTATCTGGCCCGCGACTGTCCCCTGCCCTCTCTCGGCCCTTTCGTAACTGTGTGACTACCAGACCTTCCGGCGGACGTGGCAGTAAGGCTCGCCGCCTTTCCTTGCATAATAGTCCTGGTGATAGTCCTCGGCGGGCCAGAATGTCCCAGCCGGGCGCAACTGCGTCGCTACCTTCACGCCTCTGCCCTTGAGTTCGGCGATAACACGCTCTGCCACCTGTTTTTGCTCATCGTCCAGATAGAAAATGGCCGACAGATACTGCTCGCCAATATCTGGCCCCTGGCCATTGGTCTGGGTCGGGTCGTGTATCTCGAAGAAGAGCTTCACCAGGTCTTCATATGAGACGCGGACAGGGTCGTAAAGAACCTCCACGGCCTCAAGGTGGCCGGTAGTCCCGGAGCAAACTTCTTTATACGTGGGGTTGGCCTTGTGGCCACCAGTGTATCCGACGGTAGTTTCCACCACGCCCGCGAAACGGCTAAACCAGTATTCGACGCCCCAGAAGCACCCCGCCGCAAAGATGGCCCGGCCATATTTGACCTGCTCGGCTGGGATGAAAAGCAGGGAAATGGAGTTTACACAGTGACGCACATTCTTGGGGGTCAGACCCTCACCGAGAAAGACGTGGCCCAAATGGCCGCCGCAGTTGGCGCAGATGATTTCCGTGCGGACGCCGTCGGGGTCTGGGACACGCTTGACAGCCCCCGGTATCTCGTCGTCAAAGGCCGGCCAGCCGCAGTGCGACTGAAACTTGTCCTGCGAACGATACAGCATCGCGCCGCAGCGCCGGCACACGTACACGCCGGGCGCAAAATGGTCGTTGTACTCTCCACTAAAGGGCGGCTCGGTGCCCTTATGGACTATGACGGCCTCTTCTTCTGGCGTGAGCTGCCGCCAGGGCCTTGCCCTCACATCGCTGTCGCCGTGCGTGCCACTATCGCAGGTCACCGTTGCGTCGCCTCCGGAACTCATCGAGTCATTGCTAATCGTTCGCGCCAAAGCGCTGAGCCCAGCTATTATCGGGCAACCAGTTTCTTGAGCGCAGGGAGAATAGCGCAGTGCTAGTCCTAAACCGGCTAGGCCTAGCAGGGCGCCGACAATACGTAACGGCATAACATATCCCCGCGTCAAGAATTCCCCGGTCGCCACTGTCCTAAACGCTAGCCGGCAGTGGGCAACCGCCCCCGTCAAAAGACCGGGCCTTCCTGTTCAGATGGTTGCAAAGTCTTGTGCGTTGGAGCACCGCCCGGCAACAGCACTCCGGGGTTCACGCGGCTGGTGCCAGCAGGGCTTCCTCGGTCGGAGATTGTTCCTTTCAGCGGCCCGTTGGTGCAGCGTGCTGGTTTTGTGTGCTTTACACACCGCTTGGCTTTGGCCGGCGAAAGGCAGGAAGGTCACCACATTCTTACGCAGGCTCGCGCCCGAGGCGCCGGCCGGTCTCCACAAAATAGCGCATGGTCTCGTAGTCAATCTGCGGCGGCTCGGAATGGTCTGAGTGCAGGATGTAGCCCCCGCCGCCCTTGACTACGGGCAGTACCTTTTCTTCAAGCTCGCGGTCAATGGCCGCCCGGTCGTTGCTTATAAGCACGCGCACGTCCACGCCGCCGAAAAAGGAGATGCGGTCGCCATAGCGCTGGAAAAGCGTGGGCAAATGCATGCCGGCCTTGACTTCCATGGCCTGGAGGCAGTCCATACCGGCCTCGATAAGTCCAGGTACCAGAGGCTCCACGTAGCCGCAGGAATGAACAATGACCTTGCAGCCCAGGGAGTGAGCAAAATCGAAGAGTCTCTTATGGCCCGGCTGGACTATCTCTTCGTACATGGCCGGCGACATGAAGGGTTTTCCCTTGAAGCCCATGTCCTCATAGAAAAACATCCCATCGGGTTTGCCTTCTTCCGCAAAAAGGACTTCCAGGTGATTGATGGTGAAGTTGGCGTAGGTCATGACCATATCTTTGACCCAGTCGGGGTCGAGGGCCATGCCCATGAGCATATATTCGTGCCCGCAGACGGGATGCATCTGCTCGAAGGGTGCGACGCCGCCCCAGCAAAAATAGCGCTGCTTCTCGGCGGCAAATTTGCGGGCGTTGCGGTAGTCCTCGAAGGGTATCCGGCGACGGTCAACGTCGAGCAGATGGGGCTTTATGTGCTCCTCCCAGCCCCGGCGGTCGCGGACGGTGAAGTCAACGTGTTCCGGGGTGCTGTCGTGGAGCTTGTGGCGGCGCAACTTGGCCCCGTTGCCGTCGAGCTGGAGGAGGGTTTCTTCAGTTTCTTCGATGGTGACAGGCTGGAAATCCAGGTCTGCGACGGAGTTTATCCAGCCGGCGGTGCGCAGGTCCTGGCCGAAATGCTCGGCGACGTCTTCGTCGGGGCCAAGGTGGCCCTCGCTTCGCCACCGCTCAACGGTCGCACCCCACGGCGACACCGCAACTGGCGTCAGGTCAACTGGCTTTCGCTCCAGCACCTTCATCATTCGCTCGACGCTCGTCATTGCCATCGGTAAAGTCCCCCTATTGGGCTTCCCATAGGGCCCGGCCACGTTTCGGCCGGTACGCCGTGCAACAACAAGGTTTCTGGGGGAAACCCTTTGAAAAGGGTTCTCCCCCAGCCCCCTTCCCAAACTTTTTATACTGTGGGCAGGCCGGATTTTTCGGCACGCAGCCGCCGCTAGGGCTGCACACGGACAGGTGCGCAGTGACCCCACCAAGGGCGCTGCGCGAGTGCCTGGCCGTGCCGAAAAATCCGGCCCGACCAGCAAATAAATCTCCCCAGCCGCCCGCCTCTCTCTTTGAAAAGGGTCTCCCTCACACTCCGCTTGCCAAACTTTTTCCTGCCCCCGCCACGACGCCCGCCACCCATTAATATTCTACAGCCAGCTTCACGCACCGCTCGGGGTGCTCATCAATAAACTTGTAGGCCTCGGCGGCCTCGGCTATGCCCACGCGAGGCTGCAGCATTCCCCCCACCGTCAGCTTTCCCTTCTCGAAGAGGTCCAGGATGGTCCTCTCGACGCGGGCCGGGTCCCAGCGGGGATGGTCGCGGTAAGGGATGCTCTCCAGCCGGGCGCCCGACACCAGCGTATGGCGGTTGAAATGCCATTCTTCGCCGAGGTTGAGGTCGGCGGCGCCGCCATGATACCAGGCCACAGGCACAATGGCGCCACCGTAGCGGGTGGCCCGGATGGCCTGGTGCAGGGCACGGTAGCTGCCGGAAGTCTCGATGGCAACGTCCACGCCGTGCATGTCCGTGGCGCGGCGGATGGAAAGGCCCACGTCAGGCTCTGCCGCCGGATCCAGGACAAGGTCGGCTCCATACCGGGCCGCCAGGTCGGCCCTGAGAGGTATCGGCTCGACCGCAATCACTTTGGCAGCCCCAGATAGCTTGGCCAACTGGACGGTCATAAGCCCAATGGCACCCATCCCAAAGATAGCCACGGTGTCGCCTATACGCAGGTTGCTCTCGCGCACGCCCACAAGTGCAACCACGGCCGGGTCGAGGCAGACCAGCATTTCGTCGCTCAGCTGCTCGGGCGCGGGCTTCACGGCGGCCGCGGCGACGGTGTGGGTCTCGCGTATTGGCAGGTAGCCATAGACGCGGTCGCCGACGGAAAAGGTTTCCACGCCAGGGCCTACCGCCTCGACGATGCCAACCGTCATATTCCCAAGGTGCATTGGCGGGTCAAAAACGGTCAATTTCGGTCCCTCCGCAGGCAGAAAAAGGCCATGTTCGCTGTCAAAGGTCTTTTCGCCAAAGGGCGACTCCCCGCGGTACAAAAGAAGCATGGTGCCGTGCTTTTCGGCCGACAACCTGCTGCGTATCAGGACTTCGCCCTGCCCGGGCTCACAGTCTGAATACTCGCGCAGCACAGGCTGGCGCGGAGCCACGGCAACAAGTTCTAGAGGCATAAGGTATTCCTCCGATTTTCTGCGGCGACGCGCCTGGGTGCCCTGCATTTTCGCCCTTCACCAGCGGAACGCAGACAGCGTGAAAAAGTTTGGGAAGGGGGGCGGGGGGATAAACCCTTTCAAAGAGTTTACCCCGGACAAACCGTTTGGCGCCGAGACGCCGCTGTCTGCGGTGATGAATCATCTCACTGTCCACACGGCTTCGGCGGATTGGCCGCTGAAAAGCTCTGTGGCACGGATGCGCCACTTGCCGGCCGCGTCATTGTATGCCAGGCGCAGTGGCACTTGCCCCCGGCCTTCGCTTAGTATCACCGCCTGGCGTCCCCACAAAGGCGTGTGGTTTGCCGGGTCAAGTACTTCTACCCAAGCAGCAAAATGCTCTTTTGCGCCTTTGGGGATATCGAGACCAAGGTTAGCGGTAAAGGCCTCGCCGGGCCGCGGGTTGGGCTGAGAAAGGGTCACCTTGAGGCCCCTCACGGGGTATGGCGCCGCGAGGAAGAAGTTTGCGCGGCCCCAGCGCAGCACGGTGTCCACGCGGCTGACGCGGCCGAGGAACTTTCGTGCCCGCAGGTCGTAAACGTAGCACGGGCCAGGGAGGGTGATGCGGGCGGGCTGGGGCGGTCCGCCGATGGTGCCGCTCGTTGGCCCGAACCACGCGCACTCCATCCGTCGCAGCAGGCCAAACACCAGGGCGTCCCCCGTGCGCCAGATACGGGTCTCTGTTTGTGGGAGCGGGCCGCCTGATGGTGCGGTAAAAGTGACGGCGCTTCGGGCGCCGGCGTCGGCGTAAAGCGCCTGAAGCAGCGCCCGCAGGCTCGCCGCCTCAGCCTCACCGGCTGGCAGGGGCTGGAAGTTGAGCAAGATGGCGCGCCCGGCGCCCACGCGGTTCACCAGCAGCACCGGTGCCTCGCCGGCCTTGCCAAGGGGCCCGGCTGTGGATGGCTGCACTTCCTGGTCTACTTTGGCGCTTGTCAGGTTGAGCGAGAAGGTTTGCTTACCAAGAGCGGCCTTGACGGAAAGCGGAGCGTTGGCGGCTTTGCCGCGGCCTGTTCGCGTGATGCCGAAAAGGTCATCCAGGCAGCCGGGCAGGAGCGGCTTGCAGTGAGCGTCGAAGACGCCTGGACGCACGTCGGCTATGACTGTGCCGCCTGTCTCCACAAAGCGGCGTATCTCTGCGGCTTCATCTGCGCTCAGAGCCTGGGTCGAAGGCAGCACCAGCACTTTGAATTCTCCGCTGCGCAGGGCTCCGGCCTTCAGCGTGCCGCTGGTCACGTAACGGAAGTCCAGGCCAAGCTCATAAGTCATCTGAACGAGGGTTTCGTGGACTTGCTGAGCTGCTGCAAAGCCTGCGTTGCCTTCGAGCTGGCACGATAGCGCCGAGGGCAAGGAATAGAAGAAAGCAATGCCGCTGTGGAGCGGCTGGGAGGCCAGGAGGAGGTCGCCAAGGCCCTCGCGCACGGGCTTCATTTCCGCCGTAAGGTCCACCGTGGCGGGCCAGAAGTCAAGAGTTGGGCGCAGATAGCCCCGCCAGGAGCCGATGCCCGACCACATCCAGAACCACACGCTATCCATGCCCTTGATGACCATCCGCCAGGCGGCGTCTGAGAGAGCGTCACCCGTCTTCGAGTAGCCCATCCAGTTGGAGCGGACGCGGTCGCGGGGATAGATGGAGCGGATGATGTCGTCGCCGATGCTGGGGTAAGGCCCATAGAACGTATTGATCCCGCAGATGAGGTCGTAGTCGTCGCCGAAGCCGCCGGTGCCCTCAAAGCCCGTTTTGGCCTGCGGATCGAGCTGGCTGTACTCGCGCACAAAGCGCGCCGAGAACTGCATGAGGTTATAGCGGGCGAAGGCCTGGCGGTCGTACCAGCGCGGAAAACACGCCCGGGCCGCCGCGGTTTCCATATTGTCCTTGCGGTCGAGCAGGTCAACTTCGTCGAAGGAACTATACTCGGTGCCCCAGGAAGCGTTGAGGGCCTCGATGGTCCCGTACTGGGCGGCGAGCCAGCGCCTGTAGGCCGCGATACAGGCCGGGTGCACGCAGCAGCCCATCGTGACGCCCTCGTCGCCGAGGGAATATACAAAAACGCCCTGCTCGCGCAGGAACTTCTGGCGGCTGACTATGCCCCGCACGTATTCGGCGGCAGCAGGGTCGTCGTTCCAGCAAACGGGAAGCATGTGGCCGTTCTCGTCCTTCGGGTCGAGGATGCGGGTGCTGTAGGGGACCAGAGAAGCGTCGCAGGCCTTCAGCGCTTCCGGCTGGGGCGTTGGCTCGCTCCCCATGCTACCGATAAGACACACGTTGAAACCCGCCTGCTGAAGCTGGCGCCAGGCGTAATAAGCCAGCGGGTCCCTGGCCATGTCCCACATCACGAAATTGTGCTGGCCGTGCCGGCGTTTGGGCACAGTAAAAGACGCTTGCTTCATTTCCACTTCCTGCCCGTCGGCCATGAGCACGGCTTCGGCACGCATCAAGATTGTCGAGCAAGCATCGGCGCGGTAAGTGAAGGGATACTCAGTTTGCCCTGGCCTCACCTGGACATCTTGCTGTTGGAGGATGCGGTCGTAAGAGTCGCGCAAGCGTATGCGGAGGATGCTGTTGGGCGGCACCTGGCCGCGCAGGATGGCCTTGCCTGTAATAGTTTCACTGCGCTCGACGAAGCTGGCGCCTAACTCAACCTTTTCCAAGCCGAAGTCGCTGGTGACTTTGACGTTGCCGGCCCCACTTACTTCTACGCCCCGCCCACTGCGCACCACAGCGTCGAGGAAGTATTCCCCGGCCCGCAGTCGCGGCAAGACAACTGGCACAGTAGCGCTCTGGCCGGCTGGCACGGTGACGGCCGCTTCGCCGAGGCTGGTCTTCTGGCCGTCGCCGGCTCGCTGCAGCTCGAAGGCGACCTTGACCGCGGCCGCAGCGTTGCCCCTGTTGCTGAGAGAGACCTCGGCGCGTTGTCCACTCTGCGCCTGGCTAACCTCCAGCGGCTGGCCGCCAAAGAAGGTCAGGCCCAGGTCGCCTTCGCGCCCGGCAGCCCACAGTGCGGCGCGGCCTATCCAGAGCATCCAGTAGTCATAATCGGCCAGAGCGGCGTAGGAAAACTCGCGCCAGGGGGTGAGGGACTGAGTATTGTAATTTAGCCACACGCCGCGGCCCTGGCCGAGGCGATAGGCTTTTACGACGTCTTCAGGCCGTCGCCCATCTATTAGGGGCAGACCCTCGAGGAGCCCGGGCGGAGTGGGGGCAAACTGGCGCTGGGGCGTCATGTACTCGGCCGCGCCAGGCCCACAACACACCAGCCCCGCCCCCTTCACTACCTGCGAAAGCACCAGGTAGCGAAACTTCCCTGGTAGCTTGCCGAAGGGGAAGCCAGCAACCACGTACAGCGCATAGGGCCTGGCGAGCAGGCGTTCTGCGCGGTTTTCGCCGTGCTTTTGGCCGTGGAAGAACCATTTCTCGCCGCTGCCGCAGTAAAGGACGGCGTCGGCCTGCAGGTCGAAGCGCTGGAGAAGCTCGACGGCCTCACGCACGCGGGTGCCGGTATCTTCCCAGGTACCGTCATATGGGCCGGTGTAGATGAAAAAGAGGGTGCGCACAGGGCCGCCGGGCAGCGGCTTGCCCCAGGGCTTGTGCGGCGTCACAAGCGAAGAAGCCAGCGAGCAGTCCTCTTCTACCTCTTCTGCTGGAGTAGCCGCCCATGCGGCCATGGCAAGAAGAGTCGCGGATGCCAGGGCCGCCGATAAGAATGTACTCCGAGGCCTCATTGTCCTCGCCCCCTTTTCGCGGCGCCAAGCGGCGTGTGCAGGGCAACCAGCGCGAAAAAGTTTGGGAAGGGGGCCTGGGGGAGAACCCTTTTTAAAGGGTTTCCCCCATAAAGAAGCTGCCCCAAGATTGTCACTCCGCGCCGCCGTCATTTTGTCCGGCTCAATGCTCCCTCTCTTTAGTTTTTCGCCTGACTGCGGCGGCCTGCCGCTGGCTTATTCTTCCAGAAGCTTTGCGATCAGGTAGTCGTATTTGAGCTTGTGCGATTGGTCTAGCAGCGCTTCGCTGGTGGTGACTGCCTGGCGCAACTCCCACACCGAAGCTTGCTCGGCGCGTCGTGCCAGGCGCACCAACCGCCACCATCTCCGCCGCAGCTCCCTGGCTTGCGGGCCGAAGGTCGGATGATCTGCCGCTTCACCGAGGACAGGAATGTGCTCTTTGGCCTTCTGTGCTGCGGCGGCCAAGGCTGTGATGAGGGTGGCACGGTAATTTTCGTTTAGCTGGGCGCTTAACTTGTCGGCTTCCTCTTGGCTTGGCGCCGGTCCGCACAGCTTGAAAAAGGCGAAGTTCTCTGGCTCAAGGAATCTGGTTTTCAACGGTGCCCAGGACGTGAATTTGTCCCCGCCTGACATGGTGGTAAAGATGTTGCGGCAGAAATTGCCTAGCCAGCGGTCGCCCTGTCTGGGCTTGGCTCGCAATACTTCGTGCGGCACGCGCAGCTCGATGGAGTACCAGCCATCCCCCATTGTCGCTCCCGCCCGGAGCTTAGAGATGTCCGGGAAGCCCTCGAAGCCGCCCTTGGCGCCGCGGGCCGTCACGCCAAACTGGAATACCTGCTTGCCCTCGCCGGGCTGGATGAAAATTTCCACCCCGTCGTCTTCCCAGAAGTTTCCGCCGTCGCGGACGGTGAGGCGCAAGTTGGGCACGTCCGGCTCCTCGCAGGTCATGGCCACGTAAAAGGCCTGGTCGTCCCAGCAGGCCTGCGCAGTCGTTTGCTTGGCCTTCGCATAGCCGCCGCCCAGCACGTAGAAGCCCGTCACGGCAGGGATGTTTTTCCAGGCGGGGTCATCGGCTACCTCTCCGTCCACCCTCGGCGCGATGCAGGGACGGTAACAGGGGTATTCTGGCCGCGCCGCGTCAGCGTACCCCAAGGCGGCAAAGGCTAGAAGCAGCAACAGGCAAGCCGCCCATTGTCTCATGGCTGGTCACTCCTGGTGAGTCGCAGAAGACCCCTGGAAGGGTTTTTTCTAGGGAAAACCGTTTTTTCTGGGGGAAACCCTTTGAAAAGGGTTGTCCCCCGGGCCCCTTCCCAAGCTTTTTCGTGCTGACTGGCCCGCCAGCCACTTGCGCACAGCAGCTCCTTAAGGACGTGGGGTCAGATTCCTTCTGGCTCGTCGCGTGAGCTAACCAGGAAGTTCTTTATGTGCCCGCTCAAGCACCCCACGCATGGCGGCAAGCTGCTCTTCACGGCCCTCGGGTTTGCGATACTCGGCCAAAAGAGCATGGAACTTGCCCAAGGCTTTTTCCATCACGGCTTCTTCGGTCTCCATCCCGCGCCAGCCAGACCGGTCGAGGATTTCCGGCAGCCACAAGGCCGCCCGGAAATGGCGCAGGGTATGTTCAGCTTCGAGGTAATTAGTGTCCAGGCCGACGCCCACCTGCTCGATGGTGTCGAGGGCCAGGTGTTCCGCGGTGGGATTCATCGGCCTGCCCAGATGAGACAGGGCAGTGGCAAAATCCCGGTCCAAGAGGAGCTGCACGGGCGAGAGAGCGCGGCCATTGTCTATCAGCCCTGTCCCGGCGGCCAGCGGCTGGCCGGTAAGAAGCGACGCAAACAGCGACTTATGTACCTTCTCCAGCGCGGTGTATGCGCCAGGGACGCGGGATTCACAATAGTCCCCAGCGCCCAGAGGCACCAGCATCCCGCACCACCGGCGCAGGAATTCTACGGCCGCCGCCCCATAAACCATTGCGTCGGGTGCCGAGTAGCTAACCGTCCCTGTTTTCATGTCAACGGTGCCCGCCCACATCGAGCCGCCCAGAGACACCTCAGGATTTAGCGCCCGGGCCGCAAACCACGTCGCCACATGTTCCGCGCACGCGACGGCGATGAAGCCCTCCAGCGTGACGGGTGTGGTTGCGCCGGCGACGGGCATGCCTGTCAGGCCTGTCGGGACGCCCTCTTTGACGCGCCGCACGAATCTATCGGCGCAGTCGCGGTCGAAGCGCAGAGGATGGGCAAAGCAGATGGCGCCATGGCTCACCCAGTTTTCCAGGCCAAGAATTTGGCCCATTTCGATGAGATAGTCGTTCTGACGGACATTCCAGGCAAAGGGCGCATGAGGGCGATGGGCGTACTCGGCCAGCAGCAGGCCGGCATAGAGCGGCTCCAGCAGCGGCGGCACATCGGTGAGGGAAAGGGAATGGCCCACGCCCTGGTGGCCGTGAAGAGCATCGCCGAACTTAGTGAGGGTGATGAAATGCTCGCGGCTGGCCGAGCGGATCTGTCCGGCTGCGTCGTCGTAGTAGAACTGAGCCACCTGGCCGGATATGATGGCCGGCTCGGGCGCCCTGGGGTTGTTGTCCCACTGGTCGCGCCCTTCATTCTCTCGCCGCAGGCCCTCGACAAAGTTCTCGATTACGCGGCGCGGAAAACGAACTATCTCGGAGCTGGGGTCAGGCTGCGCCCCACCCTCCTGCAGCGCCTTGCGCAGCTCGTCGTTCTGGCAGAGCACGCCAACTTGCTCAAGCACCCTGAGCACCGCTTCTGCCAGCGGCTCGACATCACTTTCTTTCAGCAGATACTTTGCAAACATTCCCCGCGTCTCCTTAGCTGGGGCAGGCTGGCAGCAGTCTGGATTTCGGTTTCCCTCATGCGATACCTGCGCCGAGCCTGCGCGGTCCCCAACCGTCATCCGGTGGCCTATGACCCTCAAGCTATACCTGCGTGGAGGCCGCAACGGAGCTCAGGGGCTGTGACAAGGAAAGCGGGCAACGGCAGTGAATCATCCCGCAGCGTGAAAAGTTTGGGAAGGGGGCCTGGGGTAGAGTGTAGATAAAGGTACCTAAAAGCATACCCAGGAGCCATGTGCTTAGCGGGCACCTCACCATTCCTGCGTTCGTGAACGGTTTTCGTAACAGACCCCCAGCTGCCGCAGAGCTGGACGTTAGCGCACGCCTGACATGACGGCGGTCAGTAGGCTTTAGGGCCTCGGCACCTGTGCTCCCTTGGTGACCATAGAATTCCGAACCGCTGCTCATAGACCAACATCAGCCATCCCTCACACGCCGAGCGCTGGGGTCTATGCCCTGATGTTAATGCCCAAGTCGCGTAGTGGACAGTGCCATTGCGACAACGGGGTTTTCTCGAGCTGCGGTGCTCATACCAGAAGAAACCGTTTGATGACCCGGTCTATTTCTGGTACAGATATTCCGCCGTCCTTGTTGTCGCGGGTTTCAATTAAAGCCCCCAGCTCTCCGCCCCCGTCTTCCGCGGGAAGGATGCCGTGCCGCTTATACCATTCTTTTTTTCGATTCCACCTGGCCACGTAGGCCGGATCCGCCAGCAACCCGCAGTGTTCCCAGTAGACAGTTTTCCCGGTCGCTGAGTCCTCTATGGTGAAGTCTGGATACAAGGTCACGTTCGCTAGGGTGAGCGGTTTTTCATACGCGTAGTCTATTCCGGCAGCAGACAGTCGCTCAGCGATAATAAGCTCGGATTTGGACCGCACGAACTCGTTCCGGCTGGTGATGTTCACCAAACGCTCTTCAAAGAACTGCCCTTCGACCTCGCGAAGCATCGGAGGAACGAAAAGGTTCGTCAGACGCTGCGCGTTTTCCGACTTCGCGTCAGAGGCGAAACGCTGCAATTCAGCAGCCGGCCCCTGATAGAGTATCACGATTTTTTCACTCTGCCGTGTAAAAGCAGTGTACAACAACTCGCGACTCACCTGGGAGGATTCTTTCGGCAAGACCAAAATCCCCCGCCGAAACTCACTGCCCTGTGCCTTGTGCACGGTGAGTGCGTAAGCCAAGCTGAGCGTTGCCTCAGCATCCTCGCTGAACTCGGAAGCGGGGAACCCATATTTGAACCCTAGTTGTGTGGAGAACTCAACTTCCATCCGCCAAGGCGTCCAGGTCTTGTGCTTGGACTTGAACTGCCCTATGACTAACCCGACTTCCCCGTTGGCAATGTAGCGGAGCGCACCTTCTCTGGGGTAGACGTCATCGCGTTCATGATTTATAAGATTAATGACTTTATCGCCGTAGACGATGCGTTCCGGGCCCATTGGCCTGGGCACCTGTGCCCCCTTGTTGGGGTGTTCGGCGAACTTGACACGCTCCGAGCGAAATACCTCGTGGATCAACGAGTTTATGGCCTGCGCACCGTAAAAATGAATCCGTGTGGGCGTTAGGATCTGCCAGTCCTCAGCTTTCGAGGCTGCTCGCCGATTGAAGTAAACCCACTTGCCGCTGGGTGTTCCCCCGAGGCTCAGCTCGAACCCGCGCACGTCTTCAGTCCCGTTTAGGCCAAGCTCCTCACACAGTACTCTGAGCAGAACCTGCCTCAGTTCCTCAGGGTTGTTCCAGCGTTCGAACCGTACGCGCCCGGATCGTCGAAGAGAGCGCAATGCCTCGAATACTAGATCGTCTCCGGGGCCGAGTGGATTTCCTCCAAACCACTCGGCTAGCCGGAGGTCTGTATGCTCTTCAGTGGCATTCTGAGCCTCGGCGGTGGAAAGACCACTGCCATGGACATGCCGCCGCTGGACCCTGAGTTCTGCATAGCCCTGCGTGACACATGGGAAACGGGTGTCAGCATCTTCTGGCCGAAGACGCGCAATAATATCCACGAAAGGCCGGCCGGCACCGATTGGGGGCAGTTGTCTTGGGTCGCCAGCCAATATGACCCGCTTGGCAGCCCGCACGGCATCAAAGACGGCTGCGAGCATTTCCTCTGTTAGCATGGAGGCCTCGTCCACGATGACGGTTTCGGAAGTGTCAGCGACCTTGTCTCCCGTTATCAAGTAGCGCCCCGTGTCAGGGTCATAACGGCCTGACGATAGC
>JANZZA010000464.1 GCA_026419655.1 Armatimonadota bacterium
CAAGGCTGCGCCAGGCATATTCGTCCCCCGGGCCATGCTCGAGCGCCCTGCGGATGGCCGCTGCCATCGCTGGGAAGTCGCCGCGAGCCTTGGCCTCTTCACAGCGCGCCATCGCCTGCTGATACGCTTCTTCTTCAGCCCGGGCAGCAGACGCGACGGCTGCAAACATTGTCCCCAGAAACACAGCGCCCCATATCATCGAGTAGCTGGTCTTCATCATCTTCCCCCTCGGGCCTGAAGCCATGGCAAGAAGAGCCTTATTGTCCCGTCGTGGCCGCATCAGGAGACAAGGCCAACAAAGTTCGAAAGAAGCTGCAGGCCGACTTTCTGACTCTTTTCGGGGTGGAATTGGCAGGCGTAGACGTTCTCATGCCACACGGAGCTTACAAATTCATACCCGTAGCCAGTCAGCGTCGCGATGATTTTCTCATCGTCAGGCGCTACGTGGTACGAGTGCACGAAGTAAAACCACGATCCGTCGGGGATGCCTCTCAGGTGAGGCGGCTGGGTCACAAGGTGTATCTGGTTCCAGCCAATCTGGGGAATCTTGAGGTCGTGGCGGAAGCGGATCACGCGCCCGGCGAACAGGCCCAGGCCCTTCTCCCGGCCACCTTCTTCGCTTTCCTCGAATAATACCTGCAGGCCCAGGCAGATACCCAGAAAGGGCTTGCGGGCCTCGATGGCTGCCAGGATCGGCCCAACCAGGCCTCGGTCGCGAAGGCCAGCCATGCAGTCGTCAAAGGCCCCCACGCCCGGCAAAACCACAGCCTGGGCACCAGCCACTTCGGCTGGGTCGGAAGTAATCTTCACTTCCGCCCCCACGTGCCGCAGAGCCTTCTCCACGCTCCCAAGATTGCCCATCCCGTAGTCCACTATTGCAATCATAGCGGGAGGTCGCTCCCTTCAGTGTCCAGCCGCATGTGCGTCTTACCAGTCGTGCCCGCCGCCTATTGTAGCAGACAATGCCAGGCTCGTCCGGCATTGAAGACCCTTCCGCTGTCCAGACATCTCCCTTCCAGCAGCTCACGGGAATCGCGAAAAACCTGTCAAGCGGGTTTGCGGAAGAGCTCCTGAAAAGGCTTGTCTCCTGCGTGCCCTCCGAGAATTCCTTTTCCCGTTTCTACCGTTCGCGCTCAGTGGTCAGCCTTGCAGGGTGAGGGGTGGAGCCGCGTCCACGTTTCCCCAAAAGAAGAGGGAAGCACCGCTAGACACGGAAAACTAGGCCAGGCGTCTGTTCCGATGCTCGCGTCTTCGAGCACAATCGCCGGACCGACGATCACACCAAAGCAGGAGAGATCAGCTATGAGAAAAGCCCTCATGGTCTGGGGCGGCTGGGAAGGTCACGAGCCAAAGCAGTGTGTGGACGTCTTCGAGCCCTTCCTGCGTGAGCAGGGCTTCGACGTGCGAGTCGAAAACACTCTGGACGTTTACCTGGACAAGGATTACATGCAGTCCCTGAGCCTCATCGTGCCGGTGTGGACCATGGGCGAAATCAGCAGCGAACAGCTTGAGGGGTTGCTGTCGGCGGTACGCAGCGGCGTAGGCATTGCCGGCTGGCACGGCGGTATGGGCGATTCCTTCCGCACCCAGACCGAGTATCAGTTCATGGTTGGAGGCCAGTGGGTCGCCCATCCGGGCGGCATAGTCGAGTATACGGTCAACATAGTCAAGCCCGACGACCCCATCGTCGCCGGCCTGAGCGACTTTCAGATGTGCTCGGAGCAATACTATATGCACGTTGATCCTTCAAATGAAGTGCTGGCCACGACAACCTTCAGCGGCGAGCATGCCTATTGGATTGAAGGCTGCGTAATGCCTGTTGTATGGAAGCGCCGCTATGGTGAGGGGCGAGTGTTCTACTCGTCCGTGGGCCATGTAGCAGCGGATTTCGACGTGCCCGAGGCGCGTACCATCGTCCAGCGAGGGATGCTCTGGGCCGCCCGGTGAAGCCGTGTGGCTCTATAGCAAACCGTGCGGGTAACGGCCATCCGGCGGGCCGTCACGACCCAGAGAGCGGGGGCGCGGCGACCTGGCCGCAAAGTCGTGTGAGCCTTTGACTCGCGGGTTCCCCCAGTGCAGAAGGCAAGCGGAAAGCAAAGGTCAATAATTGGCGGCGTCAATAACTTTCACGGCCTGTCAAGCGTAACGGCAATGCCGGTCTGCCGAAACCCAACTGCCTATCCCAACTTCGGGTGTCAAGTGTCGCGTTGGGCTGCGTGCCGGCCCCAGACTGGTCATTCTGCGCGGTGGGAGTCCCGGTTCGCCGGAGCGGGCTAGTTGCCGACTCCGGTCCAGCTGTCCCGCGCGACGGCGGTACCAGCTTACCGAAAAGAGCTGCCTGCCGACCGAAGCGTGGCTGTCCTGCGTGACGTGAGCACCGGTTTGCCAAAACGGACTACTGGCCGCCCCTGGACTGGTTATCCTTCGTGACGGCGATGCCCGCTTACCAAGAAGAGATGCTTGCCGTCCCGAGACCGGGTGTCCTGTACGAGGGAAATGCCTGGACGACCAGCAAACGCCGACAGCAGGGCTTTGCTATTCGAGGACGCCACTCTTTTCCAGCACCTTCGGCGCTAAGTCGTCGAGGACACCGAGGTCAGCAGCCAGGTCGAGGACGGTGTAGCGTGCCCTGGTGTAGCGGGCGCCCAGCAAAGCCAGCCGGGCTTCCTGCTGCGGGTAGCCGAGTTCCTTGAGGGTGGTTGGTGCTCCTGCCTGTCGCAGCAGGCTGCGTATTTCGCTGGCAGGGCGAAGATGCTTTCGTAGCCGCCGCCAGAACTCGTCCCAGGTCTCAGCGAGGCGGTGCAAGCGCACGGCCAGAGCTTTGTCATCCATGCGTTTGGCGTTGTACTCTTCTATGGCATAAGGGGCCAGAGAGCCGAGTGTCCTGCGGATGGCCAGATGCTCCTCTTCCAGCGACGGCCGCCGCGCCAGCATTTCGCCAATGGTCCGATGGTCAGGTCTGGGCAGGTGCGAAAGCGCCTCCCACAGAGCTGCCGTGATAAGGGTGGCAACCCCCACTTGCGCACCATGAAGGTTTTCGTGCTTGCCTTTGAGTCGTTGCCACATGCCCCATAAATGAGCAATGAGATGTTCTCCTCCCGACGCAGGCGCGGATGACCCAGCCAGCGTCATCGCAAAGCCCGCCAGGATAAGAGCGCCGAAGAGGACTGGCAACACCGCCGGGTCGCCGACTGCTACTCGAGGGGCTATCTCGCGGCAAACATCGCCAGCTAAATGAAGAAGTTCGGCTGTGGCCGGGCAATAGTACTCTCCGGCGAGCCATGAGGCCGTCAGATAATCTGCAAAGGACACCGTGCGACTCTGAAGATCGGCCAGGCCGGCAGCCCACATCGGCCGGGGAGCAGTGGCCAGAATGTCTACATCACCCACTACCCATGCGGGCGGGCTGGCGGGAATAGCGCGCTTGAGGCCGCGGGAATATATAGCAGCGATACAAGACGTGTAGCCGTTCATCGAAGCGGCGGTGGCTACTACGCCGTAAGGCATTGACAATCGCGCTGCCGCCAGCTTCACAATGTCATTGATGGTGCCAGCGCCTACGGCTACGGCACACGTGAAGCCGTTGAGGAGAGCGGCCTGTACCTGAGCTACCGCTCCCTCGTCGGGCGAGAGAACGTCGCCGACGACCGGAAAAACAAATACCTCCGTGCGGCGCTGGCCCTCGAGGATAGCGGCGACGACCTCGCCCGCCGCATAAGTGTTGGGGTCGGTGACCAGAAGGACCGGGCCGGAGGGAAATAGACCCTCGACAAGGGAGGGCAGGCGCGAGACCGCCCCATGACCTATCTCCACCGCTTCGGTCGGGATGCGGTGCCTTTGCCCGCA
>JANZZA010000277.1 GCA_026419655.1 Armatimonadota bacterium
AGGCCAATGAGAATAGAGCGGGCCGTAACGCCGCGCGAAACCCATGTGCCCTGTCTCTTCGGCGGCGCGCCCTGGGCTGCCTCTGACGATAGGCGAGCATCCATCAACAGGCGTGGCTCCCGACGTGATAAAAGCTAGGCATTACGCCGGGCGGAGCGGTTGCTCCGCCCGGCGTCTCGCACTTGCCGCCCTGCGCATATTACTCTCGCACGCCGTCACCGACAATGCCCAGCCAAACTAGAAGGAGTATTCGGTTTACTCAGGATTTCGTTTCAGGCAGGAAAGAGCAAGGCCCGGAGAATCATCTTGGTCGTCTGGCCCAGAACCCGTTGTTCGCTTATACATGGCGGCAAAAGTGTATAGGGTCGTGTGTCCCACCTTTTGCTTTGGAGCGCATCTACGAGGAACTGCAGAAACCTTTGCAAACCGTCTCCTCAGAAAACCTAGTACTCCCCCAAACTAGGTGCCTCCCCCGCTGCTTTCGGGGGGCCTCTCGTAAGCGACCTGAAAACCAACCCAGACCGAGAAACGGTTTCCCCGGGACAACTTTTTCAGGCGATGTCTCGCCCTCTCTCTTACGATGCCGCGTGCCGGCGGGCCTTCACTACTTCAAATAAAGCAAACGGACGCTTTTGACCGTGACGGTCTTACCGCTGCCGCAAGCAAATAGAATGAGGTGGAAGGTCTTGTTGCCCCGCCAGTCGGGAAATGAGTCACGCAGGCGCGCGGTGAAGGTGCCTGTGGCCGATGTGTCCGGCACCAGGTAGGCATCGTGCGCGAGGGTGCCGTCGTTGGCTTTCAGCGCCCATGCTCCTTCGCTTTCGGTCACCGTTATTTCCACGACGGGGTCGCGGTCGAAGTCCACGACAACGGGTAGCCGGACGGACGCGAAGGGCGCGTCCTCCGGGCATGTGACGCGGCCAAGACCGTTGGCCGACAGCCTTGCCCCCGCTTCAACCCAGCCGCTGGCGTCGGCGAAGTCGGAAAGAACCTGCGCCTCGGTTGCGACCCACAACCTCGCTGCGCGTGTCCACTCGCCACTTCGGGCTGTGATCTTATAGCTGCCAGGGCGAAGGCACTCGGGTAAGCGCCAGCGCAAATGCTCCACGAGCTCCTGGGCGCCGCCGGGAGCCGCGGCCTGCCCAGCTATAAACTTGGTCTCGCCGAAGGCCCGCACCTGTGCCTTTACCTTCTCCAGAGGCTTAAGTCCTCGAAAGACCAACCGGACCACGGCGGTCTCATCCGGCGCCAGGAAGGGCGGCTCCACAGAGACTTGGAATCGGCCAGCCTCGCGGGCCAGGGCCATGAAGTCATTGATGGTTACGGCCTCGTAGCCCTCGCCGAGCTTTTCTGTCACGGCATTGACAATGCTGCAGATGCCCGGCCCGACACCGCCGTACAGGGTGATGAAGCACGGCTTCGGATGCGTTTCGGCGACCTCTCTTATCCGGGCAGCGAGGAGCTCCGCAGCCCCGCTGTGGGTCCCGAAATAGAACAGTCCGCTGGTGCAGGCAAGCACAGGCGTGGCATCCGGCAGCCACCGATTCATGGCTTCCATCTTGGGCGGCATGGTGAAACCCGTGACGGAGGGAGCCTCGGCATGGAAGTCGGCGAAGACGTCGAGGGGCGCACGAAGTCCGGCCAGCCACACGTCAACGGCTCGGACGTTGGTCGCGGCGCAATGTCTCTCGGTCCACCTGTAAAAGGCCCGGGCGTCAGGCAGCAGGTCGGGGAAGCAATACCCGGCGCCACTGACACCTGCGAAGAAGCTGTCGTTGGGCGAGGCCGTCGCCGCGAAGTACTCGAACAAAGCCGGGCAGATGCTCCCGATAAGAGGGTTGATGCCCCAGGCCACGGGCGCCGAGCCGCGATCCGCGCTGAGCCATCCGCCGGCGAAAAAGGAGCACAGGATCTTGGGCGTGTCGCCCTCATTGGTTTGGAAGCACAGGTAGCACTTGTTTTCGAGCTTCTTCACGCGCCGCGGCGGAGTGGGCAGCTTTGCCTTCTCGGCCTGGACCTTGCGCCAGAAGCTCATGTTAGGGCCGGGGCACATTATGAAGCCGCCCGCCTGGCTGACAGTCCGGGCGAAAGCCCCCTCTGGCTCGGCCCATCCCCAAACCGCAGTGAGAGGCCCCAGCTTGCGCACGAAGCGGGAGAACAGCTCAGCCTGCTCTGGGTAAGCCTGCCAGTCACCCTCCTGGCGCTCCACTGGCGAGAGGTTAAATACAAATCCACCCTCACTCACGACGTAGTCGAGCGAGAGAAGCGCTGCCGGGTCACCGCCGAGGTTGGTGCCTGCACTGCTGTGGCCCATGCTATAGCACAGGCCGCGAGCGCAGCGGGGCAGGAGTTCCCCCTCGGCCCACCCGTAGGCGTCGAGAGGGTCGGTGAACTCGCCGCGAAGGTCATGGCGCACGACAAGGCCTTCGAAGGCCGCAGGCTCGGCCGCCAGCAGGCTGGATGCGACCGGCAGGCATCGCTCGACTGACGCATACGTGCAGGCGATGGCTCGCTGAGCATCGCAAACGGACGGATCGTACACAACCAGGCCGTTGAGGAGGCCGCGGAAGCGGGCAATCGCCGCGGGCAGGCCCGGAATGTCCACGAAGGTATAGCCCTTTCTCTTTTCCAGGTACTCGCGCCAGTGGCGGTCGGAAGGCGGCCACTGCCAGAAGATGGGCGCAGTGTCCAAGAAGAGGCGTGGGGCGTCTCGGTTAACGATTCCCTGGAGGCAGAACGTCGTGACCTGTCTTTCATAATCGAGCCCTGCCATGTCCAGCCAGTAGGCCCGGGTTCCTCCGACTGCTGTCATGAGGCTCAGCGCTACCAGCAACACGACCGTACCTCCCGTTCTAATCGCGCGGCTCGTCTCGACTGATGGACAAGATTCCGCGCCATGGTCTCAAAAACACGAACGCTTATAGCAATATCCGGCGTGGGAGAAAAAGCCTTTCCGTTTCTCTAGACTGTGTTCTGCCATCTCCATGTAGGCCGCGTGGGCGGCGTGGCACCAACTGTCCTTTTGTAGACTCGAATGACGGCTGTCCTCGCCACCTCTAACAAACTTGCTCCCGCTGCCTGCTGCCCGTGCACCCTTTCAGGACCCGGCCAGTAGCCTGGGTCGCCGGGGCCGATGAAAGGCCGACCTTCGCGATCCTTTCGCCCGAAGAACGTCCACGACCGCTTTCGCTGCTCACAGAAATGGAAACGGAGCTTGAAGCAGGAAATGGGACTCGCGAAGGTAGCCACCAAGCCCTAGCGCTCCGCAGGCCTCACCGCCACAACCTCAAACTGGCCTGTTATGGCCATCTGGTCGCCGCAGATAGCTACAACCTGGCGGATTCCCGGCAGCGCGCGTGCCCACTTCACGGCTTCTTCAACGTCCGCAGGACTCTGGACCCGGTTACCAAGGCCGGTCGCTACAGCGTCCGCCAGTGCGCCATCGGAGGCAGCGGCTACAGCAGCATCTGCCCGCCCAAAGCTGAGGGAATGTCCATAAGTACCGGAAGAGGTGCATACGGCCACACGCTCACCAGCAGGGATGCGCAGGGCAAGCTTCCCGCTCAGGGGACTGCTGCCGGCCACAATCGCCACCAGCCTCTCGCGGCGGGTAATCAAGTACAGATCGCCACCATTCTCGACGATGACTTCCGCGCTAAGCGGCTCAAGAGCCTCAGCCACGCCCTGAGCAATAGCTCCGGCTACCGCCGCCATCGGTCCAACTCCGGCGACTTCTGCCGCCCTGCACATCGCACGGACAATAGGCGGCGCAACATCAGCACAAGGAAGGGGAGTGAGGGACGTGAGAAACTCCGGCTGGCGCTCAATTTGGGCCGTTATCTCGGCCCGGAGTCGGCCAAGCACCCCAGCGGCCTCGGCCCGCACCTCACGTTCGGCCCAAATCCATAAATCGCTTTCGCCCATAGCCACGCTGAAGCCAACCAGCCCCTCGGCCCGCATCGTGCGGCGGTAGTGCCGTGGCTCATAGCGGGGCATGGTGTTTTTCTCCTAACGATGCCGGACTGCAAGCGGAAGACATCGCCGGTGATCAAGCACGCTGAGTTCTCCCCTAAGGTGTCGGGAGTACAAGCGTTTCCTCTTCCCTATTGGCACAGTTCCTCGCACAACTGGCCCACCAGTGTGACCAGATTCAAGTCGCCATTTGGCGGCACCTGGTCGCCGACCCCCAAAATCCACTTACCTGTTGGCCAGTGGACCTCTATGATTCGCTCCACGTGCCGGCGCATTTGATCGGCTGTGAAAGGCGGGGCGAACATGGCTCCAGGTATGCCGCCGAAGAGAATAAGGTCAGGGCCAGCTAGGTCGCGGATTTCCTCGACGCTCACATCGCCGCAGGGCTTTGGCGCCAGGCCCTCGACGAAGTCCAGCCCTGTCCTGGCGAGCAAGGGCAAGATGCCCTGCATGGTGCCGTCCAGATGCGTACCAAGTTTTTTCCCGGCTGCATGGCATTGCTCCGCTCGGCGCACATAGTAATCGAACTGATAGCGTTCAAACCACCCGGTCACCACCTCACCCGTCAAATTGTCACCCATCTCCACGTAGGGCGTATCCGTCGCCAGGATGGCGTCCCAGCAGGGGTCGGCGGCAAGGGCGAGAGCTTCAAAGGTGGCTTCGACTTCTTCCCGCGCATCGGCGAGCAGATACGCAAGATTCGTGACGCCGCTCCACTGCGCAAGCATCTGTGAAAGCGGCGAGCGCGGCGGGAGTATAGTGGGGTGGCCGTGGCCGTTGCTCAGCTCCTTAAGCCGCCGATACTGAGAATCGTCTGGCGTGACACGTATCGCGTCGGCGATGTACCGCAACACCCGCAGGTCTTGAGGCGTCTCCACCGGCCATTTTATCCAGGCCGTACTTGCCGTAGCCGGGAGAAATTGCGTCCGGCCGAAAATCTCTCCGACGGGCGTCTTCCAGACTGTAGTCGTCACGTCGCCCTGCGTGTCCGTAGTGATCTCCACATTCTCGTAGGTTTCTGACCAGGCCGT
>JANZZA010000408.1 GCA_026419655.1 Armatimonadota bacterium
GGCGGAAGGAGGGAGTCATTCTGATGATCCGCGTCGGCGTAGTCGGGATGGGGAACATCGGCAAACTTCATGCGGCAGCTTACCGCGACGACCCCTTGAGCGAACTCGTGGCGGTTTGCGACGCAGTACCGGAAAAGGCAGAGGCGGCGGCGCAGGCTTTTGGTGTGCGGGGGTACACATCGCTCCAGGAAATGCTGGACTGCGAAGAGATAGACCTGGTGGGCGTTTGCACTGGCGGAGTGGAGAGCAGCTCCGACCATTACGAGCCGACCATGCAGGCCTTCGCGGCAGGCAAGATGGTGCTTGGGGAAAAGCCTATCTGCAACGACCTTGTCCGGGCGAGAGAAATGGTGGCCGCCGCCCGCGAGAGAAACCTCCATTACGGCATAAACCTGAATCATCGCTTCAGCCCCCTATCCCTGCGCGCGAAACAGTGGTGTCAGGAGGGACGGCTGGGCGACCTGCTGTTCTGCAACATGGCCTTGTGGGTGACTAATCCGCGTGACGACCCGTATTTTCACATCCGGGTTCTTCATCCGCACTCGATTGACGTGATGCGGTATTTCTGCGGCCCGGTCGGGCGCGTGCAGGCATTCTTTACCCGGGCGCCTGGGCGCCAGGGCTGGTCGGTGATATCGGTGAACATGGAGTTTGAAAGCGGCGCCGTGGGCCATTTGTGCGGGAGCTACGACATGCCCTTTGCGCACGGCATTGAGCGCTGTGAAGTTGCCGGGACCAGGGGCCGCTTTGTCCTCGATAACGTAATCGAAGACCTCACTTTCTATCCGCACGGCAGCGACGAGCGTACACATGTCCACATGTCAATCTTCAGCCCAGTCACCCATTTCAACGACACCTTCAAGTTGCGCATCCACCGTTTCCTTGAGCAGGTCAGCCAGGGAGCGAAGCCCGAAGAAATTGAAGGCTCCGGCGCGGAAGCCCTGGCCGCCCAGGAAGTCATTGAGGCTGCCATCCGGTCCCACGAAAATGGGGCCTGCGCGGTCACGGTTGAGAATGGCTAAACTTGGCGGGCGTGGTGCAAACACCGCGGAAAAGGTCGCCAGGCAGGTCCGGTAAACAACCCTTTTCAAAAAGAAGACCGCTGCAAACAGCCCATTTGGCATCTGCCCGGTGCAGAAGGTGTTTTCTCTGCGGCCCAAAGGTTGTACTCGTTGGGGAAGTCAGCAAGCGCAAAGGGAGCTTTTGGAACAGTCAGAAAGGAGACTTTTGCAAAACCATCCTTTCACAACTGAGCCGCGCCCATGAAGCATAGCTTGCGGACGCAACCCACTGCCGCAAACGGGCTGAGAGCTACGTGTCAATGCGGATTTCGCAGCAGTCTCCAAAGAGTCTCGAAAGTTACTGTTGCAAGAGTCGCTGCGCGGGTCCCCGGACGCGGTCGCAGGTAAAAGGCCGGGGTTTTAGCGTTGTACACTTTCATCACTATGGATAAGCCAACACCAGGTTTTGCAACTGTCTCAAAAGGGTTTCTCACGCAATAAGGTCTGAATGGGCGACGGTGACGCAGCAAGTGGAGCCGTCGGCCCACAAGCAAATCAGAGGGACGGAGCGCTGACGTCATGAGCAACGGAAAAATCGGCATTGGTGTAATAAGCTTTGCCCACGGTCACGTGAACGCCTATTGCAGCGTATGGGGCGGCATGGAGGATGTGCGTCTGGTCAAGGCCTGGGACGACGATGTGGCCCGCGGCCAGGCCCAGGCAGAGAGCTTTGGCGTACCCTTCACGGCCGACCTGGATGACCTGCTTTCTGACCCGGCTATTGACCTTGTGGTCATAGCCAGCGAGACATCCAAGCATGCCGACCATGCCGTTGCTGCCGCCCGGGCGGGCAAAGACATCCTTCTCCAGAAACCCATGGCGCTTTCCCTGGCCGACTGCGACCGCATTATCCAGGCCGTGGAGAGCCAAGGCGTATACTTTTCCATGGCCTACCAGATGCGCCATGACCCGGCCAATCAGAAAATCCGCCAGCTTGTCCAGGACGGCGCCCTGGGTCGTATCATCCTGCTGCGCCGGCGACACTGCATCTCGGTGCTCTTCAACAAGGACTTTCTCAACTCCTGGCACGTCAAGCCCGGGCTGAACATGGGCATGTTTATGGACGACGCTTCGCACGCAGCGGACTTCATCTACTGGGTTCTGGGCCGGCCAGCCACCTGCGTGGCCGAGATCGAGCCAGTTATTGTTGACCCGGCCATTACGCCCGACGACACCGGCGTCGCTATCTACAAATACGCCGACGGCAAACTGGCCGTGCTCACAAACAGTTCGATCACCTGGGCGGGCGAGAACACAACCGAGGTTTACGGCGACAGGGGTGTCCTCATCCAGAACCACGGCGACGGCGTTTCGACGAGCATCCCGCACCCGTGTCCCGTCCTGCTCAAGCTCTACCTCGCCGACCAGGCCGACAAGGGCTGGCAGGACCTGGGCCTTCCCGTGCCGGCCAGCCATGGGGAGCGGATAATGGCGGTAGCGCCGGACGCCATAGCCGACTATCGCGCTGGCACTCCGCGCTGCCCGGCGCGTGAGGGCAAGGTATCCATCGAGATGGTCCTGGCCGCCTATGCATCGGCCTGCCAGGGCCGCCGCATCGCCCTCGACGAGCTCTAGAGGAGCCGGTGAAAGGTGGGAAACGTCATGCGGGCAGCACCATAAGGCGAATGTTGAAATGCCCGCCGCGACGTAGCTGGCAGTCCGTCTAGTGCACGAGTTTCCGCCCACCCGGAATACTGCAAGGGCACGGCTCACTCATGACACTCATGAAACGATGGTTTCGCCACGGTCACCTGGAGCAGGACTTTCTGCAAAGGTGATTGCTGCAAAAGTTCGTGTAGGCCTCTCTGAGGTGCACAAAGCGTACGGGGCTGTGCAATGGACTTTTTACTTGTGGTGGCTCAGGCACCTTTTTCGGCGCCATCGAAAGAGCATCTAAAGAGAGCATCCAAAGGAAGTTTTCCTCTAACAGTTCACGCCAAAACCGTTGCAGGGGGTTCTGGCGCGCCCAGGGCTGGCCTGAAACGGAAGTTTGAGGGGACTCTTGCAAAAGCTGGAGTCGGCTTATCTAGAGTGAAGAAAAAGCACAGCGCTGTGCGGCCGAGCTTTTACCTGCGATTGGTTCTGGTGACCGGGCAAGTGACTTCTGCAATAGTCCCCCGGGGGAACTCGGTGCTCCCCGGCTGCAGGGGAGTATTTTCACATCGTCGAGAACAGAGGCCAACCGCGTCGAGTCTCCCCGGCTGCAGGGGAGTATTCGGTTTACTCAGGATTTTGTCTCGGGCAGGAAAGAGTAAGGGCAGGCAATCACCCTGGTGGTCTGGCCCAAAACCCAGTGTTGGCTTATACAGGGCCACAAAAGTCTGGAAACTCTTGTGCCCCCTTTTGCCTTGGAGCGCACCCCGAGGCGCTGCAGAAACTTTTGGAAGGGGCTCCTAAGGTGATTGTTGCAAACCCCTCCTGCAGCCGACGCTTGCCGCTCCTGCAGTTCAACTTTGGTGCCTAGTCCTGTGCCGCTGCTGCAGTGGTACTCAGACATATGGAGCGTTTTGCAACGGTCTCCTTAGAAAACCGAGTACTCCCCGGCTGCTGGAAATGCTTGACCTGAAGGCGGGCCAGCGGTTAAGCTTAGGGCCGCAAAAGGATTCGAGCCGGGCCGTCCGAGAAATAGGCGGGCGGCCCCGCTCTCGTACAGGAGGTACGAGTGCGACCATGGCCGAAGTGAAGCGTAAGAAACGCAAAAAGCACTGCATCTTCTGCGTGGACCCGTCGCGGGTCGCAGACTACAAGAACATAGACCTGTTGCGGGAATTCATGGACGAGCGCGGGCGCATCCGCAAGGGTCGCCAGGTAGGGTCTTGCCGCAAGCACCACAGCCGCGTCGCTCAGGCAATCAAGCGGGCCAGGGAAATGGCTCTGCTGCCTTACGAAATCCGGTGACGGCCCGGCCGGTCTGCTATACGTGCCGCTACGAGAAATGAGAAGGGGCGAGCGCGGTCACACCGGTACGCACCCTGTCCGCTCGAGCGCCACGCGAGACCACCCCAATGTCTTTGGCTGGCCGACGTGCTGCTGCTTCATCTGGGGGGAATGGCCATGCTCACGCCGCGCGAGAACTGGTTTCGGTGCGTTGAGTTTCGCGGGCCGGAATGGATCCCCGTAGATGTGGCCATCGCGACGGCGACGTGGATGAAATATGGGGCGGCTCTCCATGAGATAGCCAGCAGACACCCGCGACTCGTACCCGTCAGCGACAGATACTTTCCGCCGGATGCCGCGAGTATGGCCGGCAGGTACTCAGGCGGCGAGAGCGTGGATGAATGGGGCTGCGTGTGGCGCAACGTGCATCCCGGCCTGGAAGGAATCGTTGTGGGCCACCCGCTGGCCGACTGGGCAGCGTGGAAGAATTACCGGCTGCCGGACCCCTTTGCACCGGAGACGGGCTGGCCCCAGGACTGGGAAGCCGCGAAGGAGCAAGTACGCAAGACGAAAGAGGCCGGCAATGTGGCCTGGGGCAGCGCCGACCGCTTTTTCGAGCGGCTGCACTTCCTGCGTGGCTTTGAGAATCTGATGATTGACTTCATTGAGGGCCCGCCGCAGCTTGGCGAGCTTATCGAGGCTCTTGAGGCATACCTGCAGGCCCGCGTGGATAAGTGGATTGAGGCCGGCGTGGACGCAATTTCCTTTGGCGACGACCTGGGCCTGCAGGACCGACCCATGGTCTCAGTGCAGACTTTTCGGCGGTGGCTGCGCCCCAGCTATGAACGCCTGTGGCGCCGGTGCCGCGAAGCGGGCGTCCATGTCGCCATGCACTCTGACGGGTACACCTTGCCGTTGCTGCCCGAGTTCATGGAAATGGGCTGCAGCATCGTCAACCCTCAGGATTTGGTCAATGGGCTGGAAAACATTGCTGCTGTTTGCAAGGGAAGGGTCTGTATTCACCTGGACATTGACCGCCAGAGCATTTTGCCCTTCGGGACGCCCGAGCAGGTGAGGGAGCACATCCGACGGTGCGTCGGCGTACTGGGCGCACCCGAGGGCGGCCTGATGATGGTCATGGGCATCTACCCCGACGTGCCCCTGGAAAATATCGAGGCCGTACTCACTGCCTTCGAGGATTTCTGCCTATCCTGAGTCAGACGCACTTCTTCAGGCGAGGCCTGACTTCCCACCAGCTTTTCGCGGGGCGTTCGAGCAGCCCATTAAGACCCCAGTGTCGCGACGACGAAGAAAAGCTGTATGGTTTTCCGCACGCCGCTTCGGCGTCTCGCCCCCAGTGCCGGAGCGGTGAAAACACGACGAGACAATTTGGTAGGACACGGGGGCTCCGTGACAGCTTTCTCTGCCGTGATTGCTGCAAAAGCTCGCGTAGGCCGAGTGCGAGGTGCGCAAAGCCTGCAGGGCTGTGCGCTCGACCTTTTAGTTACTTGCGGTCTCTTCTTGCAGTCGCTGAGGCGGCCTTTGCAACAATCACCTGGCGAAAACTATTCGACAGGGTCTCCCCAGGTCTCCTTCGCAAGCTTTTACTGCGCCTTCCCCGCTCCGCTTCCCCCGCTGCGGGTGGGCCAGCCGTGGCGGGAGGCCCCTCTTCGCTCGGCAACGAGGCCGCCGGCCCGGTGTGACAGCCTCACTCCTTCAAGTCCACCGCAGGCCGGTAAGGCGCAGGCTCTCGCCGTCACGCTACTGCCCCAGGGCTTCGCGGAAGCGGCGGATGCCCTCTTGTATGCGCTCCAGGCTTGTAGCAAAACTGAAGCGCACGTAGCCATCAGCCCCAAAAGCTGAGCCGGGGACAACGCTGATGCGGGCTGCGTGGAGAAGATATTCGCAGAGAGTCAGGTCGTCGCGGATGGGCTGGCCATTGTATTCCAACTGGCCCTCCAGGAAGGCTGAGACCTCCGGAAAGGCATAGAAAGCCCCGCCGGGCTTGCTAATCTTGACTCCTTCTATCTCTGCCAAGGCGCCTATGATGTAGTCGCGACGGCGCTCAAACTCAGCCCGCATTTCCTCAACGCAATCTTGTGGCCCCTGGAGAGCTGCCAGCGCCGCCCACTGAGCAATGCTGTTGGGGTTGGACGTCTCCTGACCCTGAAGATTGCCAGCGGCCTTAGCCACGTCCTCAGGCGCCACAAGCCAACCTATCCGCCAGCCGGTCATCGAGTAGGTCTTGCTCACTCCGTCGCAAATGATCGTGCGTTCGCGGACTTCCTCGCTCACCATCGCGGCACTAAAGTGGCTGCGGCCGTCAAAGAGGATGTCGCGGTAAATCTCGTCGGAAACAATCCAGGCGTCCACCTCGACAGCCATTTGCGCCAGGGCTTCGATGATGCCGCGTTCAAGGACAGCACCGGTTGGATTAGACGGTGAGTTTATGAGAATGGCAGCTGTCCTGGGGGAGAGGGCCTTACGCACGTCATCCAAGTCAGGCTGAAAATCTGTGTCGGCGGTGGTGGGAATGACCTTAGGCACAGCATTGCACAGCTCCACCTGGTCCGCATAGGAAACCCAGTACGGAGCAATGATTATCACCTCGTCGTCTGGCTCAAGAATGCATTGCCACACGTTCATCAGCGCATGCTTGCCACCGTTTGACACCACGACCTGAGAAGGTTTGTACTCGTGGCCCAGTTCGCGGGAAAGTTTCGCCGCGATGGCTTCACGCAGCTCAGGGATGCCCGCTGCGGGAGTGTACTTGGTCTTCCCAGCGGCCATGGCCTCGGCTGCCGCGTCGCAGATATGCTTGGGCGTTGGGAAGTCAGGCTCACCAAGAGCAAAAGATATGACGTCCACGCCCTGGCGCTGGAGCTCTTTAGCGGCTGTGTCGAGCTTGAAGGTGGCCGAAGGCCGCAAGCGCTTGATTCGTGCGGAGATATGGCGTGCCATGGTACTCCCTCCCCCTGGCTAGTGATGCATGAGCCATGCTCAACTCAGGCCCGGTCGGACAGCAACGGCGGGCGGCGGAAGAACCCGGTGAAGGTGTCGCAAAAGGGCCTCGGCGTCCTTTCTAGCTGGGTCAAGCGCCACAGCCCACCGCAGTACCCGACGTGCGTCCTCCAGGCAGTGGGCATCAGCATACACGGCACCCAGGTGGTAAAGCAAGACCGGGTCGGGCCAGGGTAGCTGGTGGCGGACAGCACGTTCGAGCCAGAACCGGGCTTCGGTGGGCCGCTGCAGCTTATACAAAACCCAGCCGTGGCTGTCGCAGAAGGCGGGCTGCAGCGGCGCCAGGGCCACAGCAGCGCTGGTCATCCGCTCGGCGGCCTCCAGATGCACGCCGCCCTCCGCGAGGGCATACCCGGCATTGTTCATCGCCGTGGCGTAGGCCGCTAGCGAGATGAGGCCCTGACGGCGTTCAGCCTGGGCCGCCGCGGTCGCCACGAAAACCAGGCGTGCACCCTCATCGGCGTGACCCGTCATCAAGAGGCAGTGCGCGTAGGTCAGTTGGGCCTCTAGACCGGTGGCAGGCACCTTTCGCAGGGCTTCCAGGGCGGCGGCGTAATCTTCGCACACCATGAGCAGTCTCGCCGCCTGGGAAACCAGTTCTGGCTCGCGCCGCCCGAGCTCAACAGCCCGGCGGAGTTGGTGGCAAGCCGTATAGCGGTTCATGGGACGGCGGGGGATCTCACGCTGCGCCAATTTCAGGTACTGCCAGGCCAGGAAGTCGCGTCGGGGCTGGTCGAGAAGCATGAGGAGATTGCTCAGGAGAGCTGGCAGGCCCATAGCGCCAGCGAGCGTGATGGCCACATAGCCGTGTCTGCGCCCCGTCACCCTGCAGTCTCCTCCTCAGGCACGAAAGCCACCACCTGCCGCTGACGTAGCACGGCCATCATCACGCCTTCCACTACGGCCGGGGAGGCGTAGATGCCGTAGCTGGTCGCGTAGCTCCACTTGTGCTCGCCGGTATGCAGGTCGAGGCCGTAAAGTCTGCCGTCGCGCGAGCCTACATAGACAACTTCTCCTACAATCAACGCCGGGGCAAGAATCTGGTCGTCGGTTGGGAAATCCCACACGCTCGAGCCATCGTGAAGGCTAAGGCACCGGGCCAGCCCATCCAGACAGCCCACCACCAATAACTCCGGTGACATAGCGACGCCTGCACGAGACCCCGATGCCAACTGCGTCTGCCAGATTACTTCACCGGTGGAAGGCTCGGCCGCGATAACCACGCCGCTGTCGTTCACCCACCCGAGTATCTCCTCGGCGGCCGCCACTGCCCCGGCCACGGGACCGTCGCCTACCCAGCGCCAGACCACCTCGCCGCTTTCAGCATCAAGAGCCACCACTGAGGCATCCCAACTGCCCGCGTACACAAGGCCGTGACGGCATGTGGGCGGACCGGTCACTTCCGCGCCGAACTGATACCGCCAGCGTGGCGAGAGGTCCTGCGCGGATAAGGCCGTCAGTAGCCCAGCGCGGTCACCAACCAGCACCAGGTCGTCGGCCACTGTAAGAGGCGCCCGGGCAGCGGCTCCTGCGCGCCCCTCACCAACGTGGTTGCCCGAAAAGTCCAGCGCGACGACGGAGCCATCGGCAGTGACCAGGAGCAGGCGGTCGGCAGAAAGAGCGGGAGCTGCTTCAACTCTGTCGTCGAGGCGGCGCTTCCAGCGCACGGCCCCGGAAGCTGTGTCTATGCACACTGCTATCCCGCGGCGAAGACCGGCGAAGGCCAACCCGTGCGCCACCACCACACCGCCAACCACTTCGGCGTCGAGAGTGGTCGTCCAGAACTCCCGCAAAGGCGGGGGCAAGGCATCGGCCACATAGCCAGTGTGATATGGGGAGCCGCCAGCCATGGCCCACCTGTCTTCTCCTCGCCGGGCACGCATGAGGGCAGCCTCCACCCGGGCCAGAGATGCCTCAACTGGTCCCGCCTGTACCCCTTGCTTCTCAGCAAGGGCCTTAGCGCGAGACAGGGTCTCCATGGCTTCTTCGTACCGTCGCTGGCGGCTTTGGGCTACGCCGTAAGCATACGCAAGATACGGCGAGGCGGGCTGACGCGCCATGGCCTTATGGAGCATGGAGGTCACGGCTGGCGATTGGGCCAGCCGCCCCACGGCCTCAGCCATTGCCCACTGGTTGTCTCTCCCCCTGAGCGAAGCGAGAAGCAAGCGAGCTGACCGCACAGCATCCATCTCCGCCAGGGCGTCAGCAACCCGCTCGGTCACCGTTGGGTGGTCGTCGGATAGGGCTCCGGCCAGGTCCTTGAGGTGCCGCTTACCGTTGACCTTCGACAGGGCCGTCGCGGCCCACCCGCGCAGGCTGCTGTCGTCGCTAGACAAGGCCGCCACCAGGTCTCGCTCCATGCTGCGCAAAAGGTCCTCCGCTTGCTTGCGCTCCGGAAGGTCGCTGGTGGCCAGCTTGACGAGCGGTTCGATCAGTGGTTGCCCCAGGTGTTCTCGTGCGTGCTTCATCGCCTGGGCGCGAATTCTTGGGTCCTCCCGGGCCAGTGCGTCTGCCAGGACGCGATAAGCTCCATCGCGCAGCTCGCCCAGCCGGCCAAGCCAATAGTCTGCTTCTATGTCGTGCTCCAGCGCACTGCGAATGACCAGCTCCAGCTCCTGGGCGGTGAGGGTAAGGTCGGCGCGCTCATCGTTGACGGCATAAGTCTCACCGCGCTCCAGCAACTGCCCGGTAAGGCGAAAATTGTCCAGGCCTCGCGCAAGGATGTCGTGCACGGATTGGGCGGTAGCTGGCTGGCGCGAGGCCAGGGTCCGCCGGATATCTTCCGCTAGCAGGTCGTGTATCAGCTCCACGTACCGGGTCCTGCCTCGGTCGTACAGCCGCAGCAGGCGCAAATCAACCAGGCGCGCCAGAACGCGGTCAAAGGCCACCCGTGACCCTCGTACTTGCTCGGCCAGTTCATTTAGGGAGACCGCCGCCAGCGTCTCAGAAACACCCGCCAGTGAGCGCAGCACCTGCCAGGCAAGTCGGCGGTCCGTCACTGGCAATTGGCTGACAGCGTGGTCCACGTACTCATCAAGGATTTTTCGGGCCCCACCAAGGCGGCGGTAGAGCATGGAGCCTACGTAGGTGCGACCAGGACCTGCTTCCTCCAGAAGACGGTGGCACACAATCTGAATATGGGCAGGCAGCACACCTTCGCGGTCAAGGTCTTCGATAATCTGGCCCACCAGGTCGCGCTCGAACTGTATGCCGAAGCTCGACGCCGGCTTGACGATAGCATCTTCCGCCTGCGCCCGGCTGAACTTGCGCACGCGCATCAGACAGCCCATTACCCCCGGTAACGCGCTGGAAAGCTCGTACAGGTCGCCCAGGTAATCTTCGCGGATGACAAGAAGAAAACGGGCGTCGCCGTCGGGGTCTGCAATCAGTCCAGCCACTTGCTCGGCAAGCTCGTCGCGGGCAGCCTGGCTGAGCTTAAGGAAAAGCTCCTGAGCGTTGTCGGCGATGAAAACTACACGATGTTTCGTCAGCTCTCGGCACCGCACAGCAATTTCGCGCAGGGTGCGTGCTTCGATGATGGGGCCACAGCGATAGCCGATTTCCTCGACCTGTTCGGCC
>JANZZA010000491.1 GCA_026419655.1 Armatimonadota bacterium
CGCGGAAGATCAGCCGAGAGGAAGTAGAAGTGCGCAAAGATGACTTTGAGCCGGGGGTGGCGCCGCAGGACCTCATCAACTTCCGCATAAAGCTGTTCCTTGGTCACGTCTTCAGGCCCATAGCCCCAGTCATGCTTCTTAGCCCAGCCAGGAAGCCTTTGCGGGTCCCAGAACTCTTCCGGGTCATTGACGTGCCAGACGATGGGCAGCCCAAGCTCCTCTACCCGCTCCCAGTACTCGGCGTAGTAGGCATCCGTCACGGGCACGTTCATCTGGCGGCGCGACGTGGGCTTGCCCTCGATCATTTTTATGCCGTCGCAGCCCATGGCCGCAAAAGCCGCCACCTGCTCACCCAGGCCTGGCCTGTTTACCCTGCCTCCGGAAAGCCTCGCGGCGTGGTTCAAGCCGGCAAAGACGTAAAAGCGGCCCGGGTGACGGGCCTTCATATATAGCGACTGTGGCAGACCCCACCCCGACGCCGGCTCCTGGATTGACACCAGCACCACGCGCCCGAGGCCGACCGTGTCGCAAATGGCCAAGAGACCGGCTTCCTCGTCAATACTCCCCATGTGGACATGCCCGTCAATGATGTCGCTCATCCGTGACTGTCCGTCCCCCATTTCATGGTCACCTCTATATCGTCACCGCTGGGCAGCCCGTCAAAGCCAAACCCCGAATGTGCGGAAATGCGTGGCTCTGGGGGAAACCCTTTGAAAAGGGCTGTCCCCCAGACCTCCTTCCCAAACTTTTTCGTGCTGCGCCGCGGCCACCGGCCCGCACGCACGTCGCTTGAGCGGGCGCGCGTGCTTCAGCCCCGGCGGAGTCGTGGCCTTTTGCTCTGGTGGCCGCGGCGGAAAATCGCCCCTTGCCGCGCCGTCGGCGTCTGGCTGGCGCCTTTTACGCGCCGCCCGTTGCGGCTGCCCGCCTACGCGGGGCGGGAAGAGCCTTTACGGCCAAGGGGACGGGGAAAACCGCGCTTTTTGCCGAAAGGACACGCCCCCATTGGCGGTAACCCCTTGCAATGGTTCTCCCCTGGCCCTCCCTTCCAAACTTTTTACACCGCCACAGCAAGCCCGGCGGTATCAGCGGCGTAAACTGTTTCGCGCAGGCAGGGATGGCCGTGAAGTTCTGCCGCGCCCCAGCCCTTGCCTCAAGACCAGTCTTCTTCCACTCCGTAAGCCGCAGCGATTGCAGAGGTGGGGTCAAACATCTCCTCAATGGGACCGAGTTGCTTCTCCAGCTCGCACGGCGGCTCATACGTCTCCAAGTCCTCGCGGTTGCAGAATCCTCGGGCCAGCTCGACGTAGTAGAGAAAATTGCGCAGGGGAATATCTGGCGGCACGCCGTGGTCAACGTGGGGAATGTAGCCGCCCTGGCGCCAGGCTGTTGCGTAGCGCTTTGCCGCCTCAGCCCGGATGCGCCCGCGGTCGAGTCGCAGCTCGCGCTTGTCCACGCCGCCCGACAGGAATATGCGAGGATGTTTGACGAGAAGCTCTTCCGGGTCGTTGCCGGCTGCTATTTCGACGGGACAAATACCATCAAGCGCTTCTGGGCAAAAGGCCTCCACTATCTGGCCCACGTAGCCGTCGGAGTCCATGACCACCAGGTCCACGCCCTTGCTCTTAAAGAACTCATACAGGCGCCTGTACCGTGGCAACATGAATTCGCGCATCGCCGCCGGCGAAATCATGGCCTGGCCCTTGTAGGCCATGTCCTCGCTTATGGTGACCATGTCCACCTTGATGTGGCTCAGCGGCTCGTCGAAAAGCTCCATGACGAACCAGGTCCAGTACTCGAACATCTCATGCACCAGGCCAGGGTCGTCGTAGAAAAGCATGGACAGGCCTTCGAAGCCACACCAGTCCCGCGCAGTCCAGTACAGGCCAGGCACTATTGTGGTCACGGGCACTTCAGCGCTGTTGCAGGCATCCACAAGCTCGCGCCAGTGAGTCCCGCCCGGCTGATGGTGCCGATAGCTATCGGGGTTCAGGGTAGGCGGCGCCTCGCTTATGGGGTGGGTGCGCTCTGGCGTATGAGGGTCGAAGCGCTTCTTCATCTCCTCGAAATCCGCCCTGGTCTTAACGGGGAACTCGATATATTTGCGGGTAGCGAACCCCTCGGTCGGCTGGCGGATGGCGTCCATGCGCTTGACGCCCCAGCCGTCAATCCAGATACGCACGTTACCTTCCTCGCTGATTATCTTCTCTTCGAAGGGGGGCAACGGGCCGGTGTAGAACTTGCCTATGCCCATCATCCCGTCCTCGCCAACAAACTCTCCCCACCGCCGCATCTGCTCCTCGCTCAGCCCCTGCTTGCGCCATGCAGCAAAAGTGGACGCCCGCGGCCCGCCGAACATATAGGGAAGGCGGTCCACTGGCTCTCGCCGGGCAACTGCTAGCAGGCGTTCTCGCGGGGTCATCAGGTGCCTGTCCTCTCCATCGCGAAGTTTCTTCTTCCCACCGTTGGTGAGCGCATGTAGGTTCGCCTGGCCCAAGGTAGAAACCTTCTCTTGTGGGCGTGCGGCGTGGCAGGAGCGGCCGACGTTGATGTCAGCAGGTGTACGGCGCAAAAACTTTGGGAAGGGGCGTCGCGGAGAGCGATTTTCAAAGCGTTTACCGCGGACGGGGGCCCCGCCCTTCGGCAAAAGCGGGATTCCTTCTGCAGCCCCACCCCGTAAATGCTCGTATCCTCTGGGCGGAGATGCTCCGGCACCGGTCCTGCGGGGCGGAGGGTGGGTAGTCGTGGCTGTGGTGGTCTTGTTTTTTGAGGTGGGCCGGATTTGGGGCGCACCTGGCGGGACCGTCGCACTGGCGCTTGCGCCGGTCGGTCTGTAAGCAGAGTCGTCGCATGGCCGTGGGTGACCGCCCCGCAAAATCCGGCCCACCCACAGCCTGAAAAAGTTTGGGAAGGGGGTCTGGGGGAGAACCCTTTTCAAAGAGATATCATGGGCCGGAGCCTGTAAACTTACGCTAGCGAACCGGTGTTACACCGGCCAAGCATAAGAAAAGGAGGTCTCCGACCCATGAGACGGCAAAGCTTGCTTGCCTGTGATGTACACGCCAAGTATACCACGGTGGC
>JANZZA010000479.1 GCA_026419655.1 Armatimonadota bacterium
CCCACACCAGTGCCGCCGCTCCTAAAACGCCGGCTGCATTCCCGAGGGCTGCCGGCACGATGTTGGCTACGTCGAACTTGCCGCGTGTGATTCGGCTGCGGTCCGCGACGGTGCTGCGGATGGCGCCGAAAAGTACCTCCCCAGCCGCTGCTATGCCGCCGCCGATGACGACCTTGTCTGGGTCGCAAAGTATGAGAGCATTGCAAATCCCTATGCCCACCCAAAAACCTGTTTCTTCCAGTGTCTCGATGGCCACGGCGTCGCCGCTCTTCGCTTCCTCGGCAATTATGCGTGGTATTTCTTCCCCCACTGGCCCCCAATCCTCGCCGAGCCGGTCAAGCAGCGAGGACCGTCTTCCGCCGCGGACTTTAGCTAACGCCCTATTGATGATTCCGTCACGTCCGGCTAAGGCTTCGAGGCAGCCATGATTGCCGCAGCCACACAGCGGCCCTTCGGGCTGCACTATCATGTGTCCGATTTCGCCCAGTATGCCCCGCGGTCCGCGGATAACCTTGCCGCCCATCGCGACCCCGCCGCCAATGCCTGTACCCAACGTCAGCATGAGCAGGTTGCTGCATCCTCTCCCCGCGCCCCAGCGCAGTTCCGCCAGGGTTGCGCAGTAAGCGTCGTTGTTAAGAAAAACCGTCAGCTCCAGCCGCTCGGAAAGCATTAGGGCTGCCGGCGTCTCGTTCAGGGCCGGGAGATTGGGGCACTTCACCACCCACCCGCGGTCGGCCTCAACTACCCCTGGTATGCCCACCCCGACGCCTATGGCCTCGCCGTCTGCTCGTTCCAGGACTTCCCTGGCGCGCCGTGCCAATTCGTCTACAAGCTGCTCTGCTGACGTCTCGCTGGGGGTGTCGAAGGAGGGAAACTCTGGCAGCGTTGGCTCACCTGCGGGCCCGCAGGCTCCGACGGAGAAATTCGTGCCGCCAAGGTCTATACCGATGGCAACCTTCTTGGCGTGGTTCATTTAGACATCGCCCTCAGCGTGGGGCGCGACGGGCGTAAGAACCCGGCTCCTCGGCTGGCGGCAGGCCCCCAGGGGGCGGCACTGTGGTCCCTTACAGGTCACCGAAAATCTCCTCGTCAGGCGGCAGCTCCAGCTCCTCGGGCGGTGGGAAATCCTCTTCTTCAACCGGCACCTCTGGCGTTGGGCGGGGCCGCGCTCCTTCACCCCGGCCGCCGAGGAACTCCACCCGCTGGGCGATAATCTCGACTGCTTCCCGCCTTTGCCCGTCGCGGCCTTCAAACTGCCGGGACGACACGCGGCCCACCACGGCCACCAGGCGCCCCTTCTCAACATACTGGGCCACTACTTCCGCTTGCCGGCCGTAGCAAATCACCGTCAGCCAGTCAGTCTGCCGCTCCTTCGAGTTGCCTCGCGGAGGCGCACTCACCGCCAACCGCAACCGGGTGACAGGCGTGCCGTTGGACGTGTACCTCATGTCGGGTTCGGTTCCGACCCTTCCTATGAGCACGCAGATGTTCACACGCCCACCTCCTGTTGTCTCTTGGGGCTGCGGCGCCCGGCCGCAAGGGGCCCTCTGGGCGGCCTGCGCGGATTGATTTATCTCGCTTATGCCCTCGGATTACGCCGCAGGCCTCTTCGCATTTCACTCCCGGCTATTCGCTGGCACCTGGCTCGAAATTGCCCTCGGGGGCCGGGCCAGCTACCTCGGCAACGGCCTCTTCTGCGAGCGGCTCTTCTCCTGCTGGCCTGTACATCGTGGCCGGGTTTGCTACCACAACCAGGGTGCGAATTATCCGCGCGTCCATCACACCGTGGCGCTTGACCTGTTTGGCCACTTCGCCCGTGCCTTCGAAGTACATTATCCGGTACTGTCCTTCCGTCCATGGCCCGATCTTGTACGCAAACCGCCGGCGTCCCCAGTCGTAATCGTTCTTGACAGTTCCACCAAACTCAGCCACCACGTCGTGCAGCCCCCGAATTGCGGCCTCTGTGTCCGCCCCATCAAGACGGGGGTCGAGAATGTACATACACTCATACAGCTTTACTCGTTCTTCCACTTGCGATTCTCCTTCCTTTGGCCTGATAGCTTCTCTAAGGGAAGCAGGAAGGCCCTCCGCCGGCCGGGCCGGCCGGCAAGAATCACACCGGCTGCGCAAGCCGGCTGCCATGTCATCATACATTGCCCAGCTAGGGACGGCAACCAGCAGGGACTATTCAGTTTTCTCAGGGCACTGTTCACACCTGTGCGGTGGGGCGATAAAAGCTTCCCCACTTGCCTGTTACTCAGGGCAACCCTCTAAAAAGGGGGGGCCCCAGCCCCCTTTCCAAACTTTTTGCTCCTGTTGCAGCCAGCTACGATGTGCCGCAGGGTTTGAGCGTTCCCTCATACGCCAGCGGCTCTTTCAGCCGCTGCTGCGGTCGCAGTCGGGCGCCAAGCACTCACGCGCCAGTGGCCGAATCAAAATCCTCAGAAAAGGAGATACACCCCAACCAGCAGCCCTGCCCCGCATGCTGGACTGACGGGACTACCGAGGCGGGGGTGGAGCAAAACAAAAGTACACGCTCACAGCAGGCCGCCCGAGGGTTCTGTTGGCTCTGCGCGCCTGAGCAGTGGCCCGCCCGTATCCCCGATGGGACAGATGCCAGCGCCTGGCAAGACGACAGGAAAAACAGCGGGGGCGCCCCAACAAGGCGCCCCACACGCAAAACACTGGACTACCGACTGCCCTCAGCCGTATCTGCTGCCCGCACCGCTGTTAGCCCGTGCT
>JANZZA010000510.1 GCA_026419655.1 Armatimonadota bacterium
CCGAGGAAGCTTCACCGAGGCAACAAGCGAAGACGTGCGGGAGTATATGACGTTTCTGCAGAAGGACATGAGGCGCAGCCGCACGACGGCCGCCCGGCGGCTAAGCGCCATGCGGATGCTGCATCGCTATCTGCTGCGCGAGGGGCTGGCCGAAGTGGATCCTACCGCCAATGTCGAGACGCCAAAGCTGGGGCGGCGCCTGCCCAAGGTCCTGTCGGTCGAGGAATGTGCGGCCCTGCTGCAGGCGCCACGGCCTGATAATTCGCTGGAAGCCCGCGACCGGGCAATGCTGGCACTAATGTATGCCACGGGCTTGCGGGTGAGCGAACTGGTTGGGCTGAGGCTTGGCAACGTGAGTTTCGATGAGGGCGTGGTGCGCGTCGTGGGCAAGGGCGCCAAGGAGCGGCTGGTGCCCGTGGCGCCGGTGGCCATGGAGATACTGGCCTATTATCGGGATTACGTGCGCCCAGGCCTGGTGCGAGACGAGCGCCAGGATGCCCTGTTCCTCACCGGCCGCGGCACGCCGATGACCCGCGCAAATTTCTGGGCGCGACTGAAAAAGATATATCTCCCGCGAGCGGGTCTGCCGGCGGACACCTCGCCCCATACGCTCAGACACTCCTTCGCGACCCATCTTCTCCAGGGCGGCGCCGACCTGCGGGCCATTCAAGAGATGCTGGGCCACGCCTCTCTCGCGACCACCCAGATTTATACTCACGTCAGCCAGCCCTACCTGCGTGAGGTGTATGACGAGAAGCACCCGCGGGCAAAGTAAAACCCTACTGGGGGCGCGGGGTGGAAACAGCACGAAAAAGTTTGGGAAGGGGGTCTGGGGGATAACCCTTTTCAAAGGGTTTCCCCCAGAGCAGGGCTGTTTCGGTGACCCCATTGCCTGGGGAAAAGGCGTCACAGACGTGAGGCTAGGCTTGTAGTTGTGGGGCCACGCCTGCCAGCATGGCTTCCAGTTGATGAAACGGGAGACAGGTGGAGATGAGCTGGCGAGACCTGGTACGAAAGACCGTAGGCGAGATTGCCGAAGGGGCCAAACGAGAGGCGGAAATAGTCAAACTTCAGGCCCAGATTGCGAGCCTGGAAAGCGACCGGGACCGCCAACTCCTGGAAGCAGGCAAGCGTGCCCGCGAGCTGCATCGGGCCGGGAGAATCGTAGACACCGACCTGGACGTGCTCATGAAGCGCGTTGACGAAGCTGAGGCAAAACTCGAAGAGCTGCGGGCCAGAGTCACCGAGCTTCGGCAGGGCGGTCCTCCGCAAGCCGCTCCACCAGCGCCAGACCAGCAGCAAGCCGACTAGCCGAGAAAACTGGGAAAACCCATCCCGCAGAGGCGCCAATCGCCCTCCTTTGCCAGCCGGCGAAGGGGGTGGAGCCGGGGATCGTTGAAACTGTGGCGTTGACCCCTGCCCGCTTAGACGCCGCAGAGCAAGAAGCGTGGAACCAGACTTTTCCGTGAAACCTCGGGCGCCCGCAGGCCTCAGCCGGCACGTTTGGCCCGCCAAGAGTGTGAATAGGCACCAGCCTGCACGCCCATAATAGTACAAGCAAGGGCGGAGGGAAGAACAATGGCAGAGATACGCGTGGGAATGGGCTATGACGTGCACCGGACAGAGGCGGGACGGCGGATGGTGCTGGGCGGGGTTGTTTTCGAGGATGCGCCGTACGGGCTGCTGGGCCATTCCGACGGCGACGTTGTATTGCACGCCATAGCCGACGCGCTGCTGGGCGCAGCAGGGCTGGGCGACATCGGCCAGCATTTCCCCGATACGGACCCGCGCTACGCCGGCGCCGACAGCCGGAAGATTTTGCGCACAGTCGCGGACATGGTGCGTCAGGCGGGTTATGAGCCAGTCAATATTGACGTGACGCTGCTGGCCGAGGAGCCACGGATTGGGTGCCGCCGGGAGGCAATGCGGGCGGCGATAGCCGACACTACAGGCATAGACCCGGCTCGCGTCAACATCAAGGCGACGACCAGCGAGGGATTGGGCTTTGTGGGCCGCCGAGAGGGCCTGGCCTGCCTGGCCATTGCGGCTGTTAAGAACGCACTCTTCTCGGGCTGCCCCAGCAGCTCGCCCGGACGGGCATGACGTTTGGGGCGGGCGAAGCCGCAGGGGGAGGACAAAACATGGGAGCGCCGCGCACAAGAGCGGCGCTCCCTGTCCCTTACGCTAGCGCTTCCTTTTACCCTATGCGACAGGCCTTGTTAGCTTCTGAGCGACGCCGAAGGCTTAAGGCCGCCAGAGTGTGCCGTCGTCACGCACGATGCCGTAGAGCTCGTCCCAGCCGTTGTAAGGCCCGCCCTGGACAATGTAGCGCGGCAAGTCAGGACCGCCACCGGCAAGCGCCGAGCGAATTGAAACCCAGTAGGCGTCCGCCACTTTCGTGCACTTTACAACTTTGGCATGGCCGTCACAGAAGCTGGCATTAGCCACATCGTTGTGCCTGGCGAGGACGGGATCGCGAATAGTTTGACCGATCGCGAGTATTCCATCGTACATCAGAACCGTTTCGGCAGGTCTGGGCACGTCGCCCAACGAGCGCACCTGTCCTCCAAGAGGCGGGTCCTCGAAGATAGCAAAGTTCATGTTGTAGGTAAGGGCATCCACATTCGTCGGGGCCAACTGCATACCATATTGGGCAAACAGGGCACCGATCTCAGCCATGGTCTGCGAGCGGGGATCGCTTGGACACACGAAGATTTGAGCGTTCTTGATGTAGGGCTCCAGCAGGTGACACGCTGTGTAAAGGCGCGTACCGGCCAAAGTTATAGCTGGCGTCCACTTCTCGTCGTAATCCTGCGCATACATGAGACAGGCCAGAGCTATTTGTTTCTGGTTACTCGTACAGCTCGCGGCCCGTGCTTTCTCCCGGGCCCTTGCGAAGACCGGGAAAAGGATTGCCGCCAGGATCGCGATAATCGCGATCACGACGAGCAACTCGATTAGTGTAAACCCGCGCTTCATGCTGGCACCCCCTCGTTGTGTGACACCCGTGGCCGGTGAGGCCCAGCCTCACTCCGGGCCATCGATCATTAGAGCCACTCTTAGGATACCCACGCACTTGCCGGTTCCTAACTCACCCCTGCGCGGCCTGGCGCTGAAGATCTCTGATAGCACGGTAGCCGACGAGCTTTATTCCTAGTTCGTCAATCAGAGCCCGAGTCCTCTCGGAGACAAGCCATTCGTAATCGGCGTGGCGGCGAAGATA
>JANZZA010000555.1 GCA_026419655.1 Armatimonadota bacterium
AGGGCTTTGGATGTGCGCCGGCGACTTCTAGACCTTGTGGCATCTTTGCCCGGCCAGCCGCTGGTGGCTGCCCTGGCCCTCGGTGAGGAGCTGATAGGACTTTCCGAGGCCTGGTGGCGGGCGATAAATGAGGGTGATGAAGCCGCAGAGGTTCTCCAAAAGAGCGGCGACCGGGCGCGGCGCGTGGCGATGGTGGATGTATTGGACCTGATGGCCAGCCTCTTGCGCGACGTGATGCTTCTGTGTGGGGGCGGAGAAGAAGGCGTGCTCAACGTGGATGCTCTTGAAACCTTGCGCGGTCTGGCGGCAGGCACCACAGCGGCCAAGGCGCGCCGCGCCGCTGCTGCTGTCCATCAGGTGCAGCGACATATCCGTGGCAATGCCAACCTGAAGCTCGCCTGCGAGCTGCTTATCGTCCAGGTTATGCAACTCTTGCGCACGAGGGCGGCCGCGTAGGCTGTGAAATACTTCCTGGGACTTGGCAGCAATCTCGGCCAGCGGGCGGTAAACCTGGCTGAAGCCTTGGTGCGTTTGGCGCGGATTGCGGGGCTTCGCTTGTGCAGAGTCTCCTCTGTCTACGAGACCGAACCTGTGGGCATTACTGAGCAGCCACGATTTCTCAACATGGTCGTGGAGATTGGCGCGGATCTTCATCCTGAAAAGCTAATGGCGGAGCTGCTGCGCGTTGAACAGGCAATGGGGCGCGTGCGGGACATTCGCTGGGGGCCGAGGCTGATTGACCTGGACCTGCTTCTGTGGGACGGGCCGCCACTAGTCGGCCAGCAGGTCGAGCTTCCGCACCCGCGGTTGATGGAGCGTTCCTTTGTGCTTATTCCGTTGGCTGAGATCGTGCCTGGGTTGGTGCTACCGGATGGGCGGCAGGCTTGCGAGGCCGCGCCGTCCGACCCGGGCGTGGTCCTTGTGGGCCCTCTTTCTTCAGTCGTGCGCCGTGAAATGGCTGGTGGCTAACGTCTTGTTTTCGTGCGCGGGTCCCGGCAGGAAGAGTATTATCGTGCCTGGTCCGCGAGGCCCGGGCTCTCTCGGGCCTGGCAAGGAGTGACGCTATTTGCTTTTTGGCGACCGACTGCTTCGCGAGAAGACAGGTGCCTTCCGACAATTGGCGACAATGCTTGCCGCTGGCATGACACTAGCTGAGTCGCTGTCTGTTCTTTACACGCGAGTTCAGGAGCCACGGTTGCGGGCCTTTTTCGCTCGCGCTGCTCGCGAAGCAGGCGCTGGCCGCCGGCTATCCGAGATACTTGCCGAGTATCCGCAACTGTTCCCTCCTCTCAATCTGGCCATGGTGGAGGCTGCTGAGCACTCCGGGCGTATCGAGGAAATCTTCAGCCGTCTCGCCGATTACCACGAACAGGAATACCGCGTCCGCCTGATGCTCAGCCGCGAGACTTTTTACCCCAAGGTCCTGGCTGCTGCTATTTTCCTTATTCCGGTTGCGGGCAATGCAATTGTTCGCTGGTTGACCGAGGGCTCGGGCGCAGCAATCATCTCGGTTCTCAGGGCCTGTGCTTTGTTGGGCCTGATTGGCGGTCTGCCTGCCCTTGCGATTTATGCGGTCTACCGGTCCCTGGCGCGCAGCGAGGCTGGGCGGGCAGCCTTGGACGACTTTAAGCTACGGGTGCCGCTGATCGGCAAGGTCGTTCATCGCTCAGCCATGGCGCGCTTTTCGCGCGCCTTGGCGACCCTGTATCGCGCAGGCGTGGCCATGGACAGGTCTTTGGAGCTTGCCGGGGATGCGGCGGCCAACGCGCGATTCCGGGCGATAGCACGCCAGGCGGCGCAACAAATCCGGCGCGGTGAGGGGCTCGCTGATGCTCTGGTTGCCGCAGGCCTCGCCGACCAGATGGTTTTGGGCATGGTGCGCACCGGCGAACAAACTGGAAACCTTGATGAGACCATGGACCATGTGGCGGCGTACTATGAAGATGAGGCTGCTACCGCCACGCGCCAGATGGCGGTTGCCATTGTGCCGGTGGCGGTGATAGTGGCGGCGATTGTGGTTGGCGTGATGGTGCTGCGCTTCTATACTGGGCTGTATGGTGGGTTGGCTGGCGAGTAGCATTAGTGCCCCAGTGGTTGCTTTGCAGGTGTGGGGTTGGGCGGCGCGCGGTGAAGTACTGTCGTAGTTCCTTCGCGGTTGCCAGCTAGCTCCGCCGAAAGGGCCTTTGTTGTGTTGATCGTTTGCGGTTATGGCCTGCCTTCTATTAAGGCCTGGCGGGGTGGAAACAAAAAGAAAGGTCTTCGGAAGAGAGCTGGGCGGCGCCTCTTTGCAAAGGTGATTGTTGCAGGAGTCGCCTCGACGTACCTGCCAGACCGTGCGCGGCGCACGTCTGCGTGGAGAACTTGTGCTGTGTGGGCGCAGCTCAGTCGTGGCCTAACAGTTTTGCAGGAATCGCCCAAGGGATTTCCCAAAGACGAATCCGGTGAGAGTGATGAAGCAATGGTAGTTGAGGCTGATCTGCGCAACATGTCAGTGTTGGTGCGAGAAGAGGCGCGCAAAGGCCGCGCGGTTGGTTTCGTGCCGACTATGGGGGCATTACACGAAGGGCACCTAAGCCTCGTGCGCCGGTGTCGGGCGGAAAATGATTTGACGGTGGTGAGCATCTTCGTTAATCCCACCCAGTTCGGTCCTAATGAAGACCTTGATACCTATCCGCGCACCTTTGAGGCCGATTGTGCGGCTCTGGAAGCCCTGGGGTGTGACGTGGTGTTTGCGCCGCGGGCGCAGGACATGTACGCCGCCGACCACAGCACCTGGGTCATCGTCGAGGGGCTCACAGAGCCTCTGTGTGGGCGGTATCGGCCCGGCCATTTCCGTGGGGTGACAACTGTAGTGGCCAAGCTGTTCAACATCGTCCGCCCTGACCGCGCCTACTTCGGCCAGAAGGACTATCAGCAGTTGAAGGTCATCGAGCGCATGGTTCGCGACCTGAATTTTGGTATCGAGATAGTACCCTGCCCGACGGTCCGCGAGCCTGACGGGTTGGCCATGAGCAGCCGTAACGCATATCTTTCGGCGGAGGAAAGGGCAGTGGCACCTGCCCTTTACGCAGCTCTGGTGAAGGCGGCCGAAGCAGTCCGCGCAGGGGCCTCCGGCGATGAAGTAGAGGAAATGGTGCGGCGTGAGTTATCCGCGGTGCCCGCCTTTGAGGTACAATATGTAGAGGCTGTGCATCCTGAGACGCTGGAGCCGGCTCGGTGGGCTGGTCCGCCGATGGTGATTGCTGCGGCTGCCTTTCTTGGCAGGACACGCCTCATTGATAATGTCATCGTCGAAAGCTGATGGATATGCTGCGGAAAATGCTCAAATCAAAAATTCATGGTGCCACGGTTACCGAGACAGCTCTGCATTACGAGGGGAGTATTACGCTCGACCGCGACCTGGTGGACGCCGCGAACCTGCTGCCTGGCGAGATGGTACTGGTGGTGAACCTGAACAATGGAGCGCGCTTGGAAACCTACGTCATCGAAGGAGAGCGGGGCTCGGGGGTAGTTTGTCTCAACGGCCCGGCGGCCCGGTTGGCACAGGTGGGGGATGTGGTTCATGTTATTTCGTGGGTTTATCTTGAGGATGCTGCGGCGCAAGCGTACCGTCCGGTGACCGTGAAAGTGGATGCGCGCAACAGGCTGGTGGGGCAGTAATGCAGCGCCTGCCCGAGTGGCCGGTCGAGCGACAGGTAGTGGCCGGCATCGTGGCCACAGCTCTTTCCGAAGACGTCGGCCCAGGCGACCTTACCACGCGCCTTTGTGTTCCGGTTGAAACTCGCGCCATCGGCACGATAATAGCTAAGAAGCCCGGTGTCCACTCGGGTCTTTACGTGGCTGAGGAAGTTTTTCGTCAACTCGACGAAGGGATTTCCTTCGAGGCCTTCGTCGCCGAGGGGGATGCCTTAGAAGTTGGCACTGTGCTGGCGCGGCTCACAGGTCCTGCGCGCCCCATCCTCACTGGCGAGCGCGTAGCCCTCAACTTCCTGCAGCACCTTTGTGGGATTGCCACTCTCACGAAGGCGTACGCCAAGGCCCTCGAGGGAACAGGCTGTGTGCTGCTCGATACGCGCAAGACCATGCCAGGTCTGCGGGCACTAGAAAAGGCCGCAGTGCGGGCGGGTGGCGGGCACAATCATCGTCTGGCTCTCTATGACGGCTTGCTTATCAAAGACAATCATGTTCGCGCCGCCGGCGGAGTCGCGGCGGCGATTGCGGCAGCCCGTCGCGGCGTACATCCTGGCTTGCGCGTCGAGGTTGAGGCGCAGACCTTCGAACAAATAGAGGAAGCCCTGGAGGCGGGTGCCGATATTATAATGCTAGACAATTTTCCGCCAGAGCAGGTGGCGGAAGCTGTGCGGCGAATACGGGGGCGCGCCAAGACGGAGGCCTCTGGCGGGATAACGCTGGAGAACGTCGGCGCTTACGCGGAAGCAGGTGTTGATTTTGTATCCGTGGGCGCTCTCACGCATAGCGCCCCGGCGCTGGACCTCAGTCTGGAGCTTGTCGCCGATGAATCTGCCACGGCGTGATGGGTTGGTATTTGGCAGGCGCGTCTTCCTCGGCGCGGGCACCTGGCTTGTGTTAGGAGTGTCTTCTTGCCTCTGGGCTGCTGGCACGCCCAATGTAAACCTGGCCCTAAACCGTCCCTACACGGCTAACTGTGGCATATTACCGGGCTGGGATGGCCTGGTGGACGGGACCAAGAATTCGGATGAACCGCCGGATTGTTTTGCCACCGATGCCTCCCGCGACTTTCCCAAAACCATTGTCATTGATCTTGGTTCTATCTGCCAGGTCACCCGCATCGTCGTTCACAACTCAGCCAATGGCAACACAAGGCAAGTCGTGGTCTCGCTGTCGGCCGACGCCAAGAATTACGAAAAGCTGCGCGAATACGTTTTCCCCGCTGGCAGGTACTTGCCGCTCGTGCACTCCTTTGCCCCACGCAAGGCCCGCTTCGTGCGGCTGTCTTTTCCCGATACCTGGGGTGGGGGAGTGGGCGGAGACAGGATCATATACCTCAGAGAAGTAGAAATCTTCGGCAAGCGTTTCGGAGCGGCTGGGACTAGTCCATGGCCTTTTCTGGCTGCTTCCGCTATTGTGCGGCGCGGGGCGGCGTGGCCGACGGCCCGACGCTACCTTGATGAGTTATCACGGCCGGTGCTGCTAGCCGTGTTCACTGACGGCAAGCCCGACCCGGTCCTCGGTCCAGACGGGTGGCTTACTCGTGCGCTGCGGTCGCGTCAAGCCGCCTGGGCAGCCGCTGGCGTCAAGGTGCAGAGTTTCTCCTTGGCCACCGACGGCGACCAGGCCGTTAAAGAACTGGCGAACCTTTTCACCACGGCGGTGCCGGACCTGCTGATGGTCGTGCCCTTGGCGGCGGCCCGCGAGAACTTTGTGCGCGCTGCCCGGCAATTCGTGGAGGCTTCGAACAAGGCTGGGGTAGCTGTCATTGTGTGCTTACCGGCACCGCCGCGTGACAAGAGCGGGCTCGCCGTGGACACCGAGGAATACCGGCGGCTGCGGGCGGAACTACTGGCCATGGCGGCGCAGGTGGGTGGAGCTGTGATAGACCTGGGAGCGGCGCTTGCGAGGGCCGAGAACCCCAACAAACTGCTAGGCCCCGAGGGCCCCATAGGGCAGGGGATTGAAGTTGTCGCAAAGGCTGTCACGGGGTTGCTGCACGACTAGCCAGCGCCGTCGCGCAACTGGGCTGCCGACGCCGGATAGGGCGCGGGGAGTCCGTTTGTGTCTGGTCGCGGCCAGCTGCATTCATGCATCTTAAGCAAAAAAGCTCGTGGGCGGGTGCACGGCCGCGTGGCGACACGGCTGAGAGAGGCGTCTGATCATGCAATGGATACTGTCAATGGCGGCAGGATTGTTCGTTGTCATCTTTGGCGTCGAGGTGGTGCGGTTCCTTTTCGAAAACCTGATGGGCCTCTACTCGGACCTGTCCCTTACCGATGCCTGCCTGATTTTGCTTGTGATTATTCAAACGACGATGCTGGTCCGCATGGTACTCTGGCAGCGCCAGCCAGAGGAGGAAGGAGTGCCCTCCAGGCGCCGACCGAAGCTAAGCCCGCGGCCAGCCTCAGCGGGTCAGAGGCCGCCGTCCAGCCGGCGCGGGGCAGCGCACGATGACGCTGACGTGAGGCGCCGCCGTCCATCATCCGGGTAGGCCTTCCACGGCAGGGTGGCCACCTGCTGCCTGAAGTCTTGTCGCCAACTTACTGAAACCATCGCAGTGACATGCGCGTCCTATTGTGAAGAGCGAAGCAATGAACCGCCGGGATTTTTTGCGTGCTTTAGCCTCTTGCGCCGCCGCTGGTTTGGCGGGATCCGTCATGGCCGCGTCCCGTGATAGGCGGGCGCGCGTCGCCCTGGCCATGAATACTGGCCTGGCGCGGCTGGAAGACGAAGCGCTTTACGATGCTGTGGCTGCATTGACTCATCGAGCTGTTTGCGACGCCACGGGCATACCTGACCCCCGGCAGGCATGGAGAAGTCTGTTCCGGTCGGAAGACGTGGTGGCTGTGAAGCTCAACTGCCTTGCGCCTCAGCTTGCGCCATCGCCGGGGATAGTCCGCGCCATAGTCCAGGGCCTTGGCGCGGTGGGCATACCGCCTAACCACATCATCTTTTATGACAAAGAAGACCGCGACCTTGAGGGGGCTGGCTTCACACTTTGCGCTGAGGGCGAGGGCCCGTACTTTTACGGCACTATAGGACGGACCAAAAACCCTGGCTATGAAGAGCGCTTTACTCTGGTTGGGGAAACCAGCTTCCGCCTGACCAAGATTGTAACTCGCGAGGCCACTGCAATCATAAACGTGCCCGTCGTCAAGCATCACGAGTACGCCGGAATGACTGGGGCATTGAAAAATCACTTCGGCTCCATCCACAATCCCGAGGACTTCCACAAGTTCGCTTGCGACCCGGCCATCAGCGATGTCAACCGCGCTGTAGCCATCACGAGCAAGCAGCGACTGATCATCTTCGACGCGTTGCGGATTCTCTACGACGGTGGCCCCGCCTATCAGCCTGGCTGCGTTATGCCCTACTGGGCGGTCATGGCTTCTACTGACGCCGTGGCAATAGACACCAAGGTCTGCCAGCTCATTGACCTGTGTCGTCAGCAGAAAGGGCTGCCGCCGCTGGCGGACCTGCACTATCCTCCCAAGCACATAAGAACTGCGGCCGCTGCCGGGGTGGGCATCGGCGACGACGACCGCATTGACCTCATCGTATATCAGGTTTAGTGCTTCCCGCGCCGCAACGGTGGTGTTGCAGCCGCGCAGAGGCAGTACAGCAAAGCAGCCGAAGTACCACGCCGCAACTGTAGTGGCGTTCGTAGCAGAGCCGTCGTTTACCACCCCTTCTTCAAAGCCTTGCGCCAGGAAGGAATCTAGCGACTCGCGGCTAATCTTCTTGTTTTGGATGGCTCATGGGAAACAGCACTGGCGGAATAACCCTCATCCACAGCGCCGACTTTCATCTTGGCCGCGGCCATAGCAACCGGTTCCCGGCGCGCGCGGGCCTGCGCGACAAGACGGCAGAGCACCATCGCCTGTTGTTGGAGGCTTTCCAGCGCGTCGCGGAACTGGCACGCGAGCAGGCAGATGTGTGGCTTATCGTGGGCGACCTGCTCGACGCCGCCCCTATCGACGCGCATGTGACTGGCGGGCTTGCCGAGCGTGTGGTCGGCCAGGTGCTGGCTGCGCTCGACGCTTCGCCACGGCTCCACGTCGTGCTCATCGCCGGCAACCACGACCAGGCGGTCGAGTATGACAGCGGTTTGTGGCGTCGCCTGGCCGCGCACGAGCGAGTCAGGGTAGTGAGGGAGCCAAAGATAGTGACGCTGGACGGCCCCGGCATCAACATCGTGGCCCTGCCCTGGACGGCCGCGCGCCCAGTGCAATGGCGCGACTGGCCCGCCTCTGGCCCGACCATAGCCGCCGCCCATTGCTGTTTCCCTGAACCTCTCACCGGCCCCCAGGATTTCGTACTCACGGCCGAAGAAGTACAAACCTGGCCGGTGAACTATGTGGCGCTGGGCCATTATCACTCCGGACCCAGCCATTCCCTTGGAGACAAGCAAGTTGTCTACGCGGGCGCGCCGGAAATCATTGACGTGGGCGAAAGGGGAAAGGGCCGCGTCGCGCGTGTGCTGTTGGGCCGCGACGGTTCAGTAACGTGGGAGCCGGTGCCCTTGGGCCAATTGACGGGTCTCGGCTCGCAGGAGTGGCAGTGGCAAGACCTGCCCGAGCCGCGAATGGATAGCCTGCGCCGCCGGCTAACGCAACTGGCCGCCGAAAGCCCCAATGCCTGGCTGCGAGTACGGCTCAAGGGCCGGCGGTCATCCGGGCGGCCCCTGGACCTTGAAGAAATCCAGGCGGAGCTGCGCCAGCACTTCTTCCTGCTGGACCTGATTGACGAAACCGACCCGCCCGTGGACGTCAGCGAGCTTCGCGCTGGCGAGGGCGAGACGGTCCTCAGGCATTTTCTGGAAATTGGACGCGAGGAACTGGCGGCTGCGGAAGCTGAGCTGGAGCGCGCGCGCACGGCCGGCGACAGTAAAGCTGAGGCTGAGGCCCAAACCCAGGTGGAGGTCCTGCGGGAAGCCCTCTTGCTGGGCTATTCGATTCTCTCGTCGAGCAGGGAATCGGCGTGATACTTAAACGGCTTGCGGTACGCAACTACGGTTGCTTAGGCGATGGCGAGTGGCATTTCTCGCCGGGCGTGAATGTGGTCTGCGGGCCTAACGAGGCCGGCAAGTCTACTCTGGCCGAGGCCATAGCCCAGGTATTGCTTAGTCCCGCCCCCGTGAGTACAGACAAGAAAGAGCTTCTGGCCCGCAAAACCTGGGGCCGCCAGGAGATGTACCGCCTGGAAGCCGAGTTTAGCCACGAAGGCACGGAATGGCGCGTTGTGCGGGACTACGCCGACGGCAAATCGCTGCTGACAAACCTTTCGACGGGCGAGCAGGTGCGCGACGACGCAAAGGTGCGCGCGGCCCTTGCCGAGATGGCGCGTCTTACAGCAGGCGACCCTGAGCAGCAATACCTCGCTACGGGTTATCTGCGCCAGGGAGAATGGGCCAGCGTGGCTAAAGCGACAGGGGTGACCGACCTTCTCGCCCAGGCCATGGAAGCCGGCGGCCGCCTTGTTAATCGGGAAGCCATCCGTGAGCTGAGGAAAGAGCGCGACGAGTATAACCGCGGAGTAGACCGTGTGGCCCAGAAGAATCCCGGCCCGGTGGCCTCTGCACGCAGCCAGTTGGAGGAACTGAGGAAGGAGCTTCCTTCGGCACAGGAGCAGGCGGCCCGCGAGGAGCAAGCGAGGACCGAGTATGCAGAGGCCGAGGATAAGTTGAAAGCCATTGAAGCCGAGCTTGCAACCTCTCGCCCGCGCCTGGAAGCAGCCAAGCAGCGCCGCGAATTAGAAAGCCAGTTGGAGAACGTAAACGAAAGACTGGGTCAACTCGTGGAGCGCATCGCCCAGGCTGATGAGTTGCAGGGCAACAAAGAAAGGTGGGAGCGCGAGCTTGAGTCACGTCGCCCCCTCACCGTGGAAGAGGTCAGGCAGGTCGAGGAAAAGGCCAGGGAGGTCGAAAGGCTGCGCAAGGAAGCCAGCGAGTTAATGGAGGGGGCTGCCAGCACCCTGACGGCCGTGCAGGAAAGGGAGGCAGAGGCCGAAAAGATTGCGCAGGAACCGGTGGCGCAGGCCGCGCCTGGTGTATCTCCCAGGACCTTACTCTTCGCCAGCTTGCTCACGCTGTTTGGCATTGCGTTTCTTGGAGTTGCGCTTGGTCTGGGCGCGAAGCTTGCGCTCCCGTCGCGCATCCTCCTGGCTTCGCTTGGTGCGGCAATGGCTGCTTTCGGTCCGATACGTATTTTCCGCGCGTCTGCGGCTGCCCGAGCCCAGCACGCGCAGCTTGTGCTTGACCGTGAGCGGCGCACCCGCGAAGTTATGGAGCAGGCACAACGCATGAGGGGCGAGGTTGACGCGCTCCGACGGCGGGCAGAGAAGGCCGACGCGGACGCGACCCATATTGAGACGGCCGTGCAGGCGCAATTGCAGGCCTGGCAGATGCCAGACCTTGTTTCAGCCCGCGAATACGCCGAATACAACGAGCACCTCCGCATCCAGATCAATGACGCACAGCGCAAGATAGAGGGCGCCCTCGCTGGTCGCCAACTAAGCGACCTTCGTCAAGAGCAGGTCAACTTACGAGGGCGAGTGGATCTGCTCCAGGGACAGCTTTCCGAGCCGGCCATGCAGGCGGCAGCAATGACCGACGCCGAGTATGGAGAGCTAGCTCAGCGTGTGGCGGCGCTGGAAGAGGAGCACAGACATTGGACTAGCAAGCGCGCTGAAGGTGAAGGGTGGTTGGGGGCTACGCGCGGCTCGGGCGAAAAACTCCTTGTCCTGCAAGAGCAGATTAAGGCTGCGGAAGCTGAGCTTGCCGCGGCGGAGCGCCGCCGCCAGATACTGAACAAGACCGTTGCGTGGATCGAGATGGCAATGGACGCGGCGCGGCAGGAAGCTCATGAGACACTGGTCCCTATTGCTTCCCGGTTTCTCGAAAAGCTCACGGCGGGACATTACGAGACCCTCTCGCTGGATGCCAGCCTAGCGCCTAGCATAGACGCTCCAGAGAAGGGCGCGCCGGCGGCACCTGAGGAGCTTAGCTATGCAACGCGGGAGCAGGTTTATCTTGCCCTGCGGCTGGCGATGTGCGAGGCCTTGTGGCCTGACGAAGGACCGCCCTTGATCCTGGACGAACCATTACTCGCCTTTGACCAGACACGAAAGGCTGCGGCTCTTGAGCTTCTGCGCGACCTTGGTCAGCGCCGCCAGCTTGTAATCCTGACTTGCTCCCACGATTACGACAGCATTGCTGCCAACCGCGTTACCTTGGCCAGCGCGGGCACCTGAGAAGAAAGGAATCGGTCACCTGGCGGCTAAGAACAGCTTGCAAGCCGGCGACGCAGGCAAGCCGCCAGGCTGATGTTAACTCGTCACAGGTGAAGGAGGGAGCCACATGGACGAGGTACGAGTTGCGCTGGTGGGCTATCAGTTCATGGGCCGCGCCCACAGCAACGCCTACCGCCAGGTCCAGTTCTTCTTTCCCGAGCTGAAGGTCAGGCCCGTGATGCGGGTCTTAGTCGGGCGGAAGAAGGACCTGGTGCGTCAGATGGCCGACAGGTTCGGGTGGGAAGAGGTAGAGTACTCACTTGAAGCGGCGGCGGCCCGTGATGACATTGACCTGATTGACATCACGGCGCCCAACGACGTACATGCCAAGCTGGCTATTGCGGCGGCCAAGGCTGGTAAGCATGTTTTCTGCGAAAAGCCTCTGGCCACCAGCCTGGCTGACGCCAAAGCTGCCCGAGACGCCGTAAAGAAGGCTGGGGTCATCAACGTGGTCTGCCACAACTACCGCCGCGCGCCAGCCGTGGCCCTTGCCCGCAAGATGATGGAAAACGAAGACCTCGGCGAAATCTATCACTGGCGCGCCCTGTACTTGCAGGACTGGGCCATGTCGCCGGACGTGCCGCTAATGTGGCGCTTCCAGAAGCGCGTGGCGGGCTCCGGCTCGCTGGGCGACCTCATGGCCCACAGCATTGACCTGGCCCTGTGGCTGGTAGGCGACATCACGC
>JANZZA010000566.1 GCA_026419655.1 Armatimonadota bacterium
GGTGTGCATGGCGCCGGCGGATGAGGGAGAGTTGCGGCGGATGCTGGCCACGGCACTGGCCTTGGACGGCCCGGCGGCGATAAGGGATCCGCGAGGCGCCGGCCCTCAGCGGGGTCTCGATGAACCTATGGAGCCTCTAGAGGTCGGGAGGGCCCAGTTGCTGCGCGAGTGCGGCGACGTGGCCATTTTGGCGCTGGGAGCGATGGTTCCGGCGGCCCTGGAAGCAGCAGACATCCTGGCCGCCCAAGGAGTAGCGGCCGCGGTTGTTAACGCGCGCTTCGCCAAGCCGCTGGATGCTGAGCTGATCTGCGACCTGGCGCAAAGGTGCGCCGGGTTGGTCACGGTGGAAGAAAATGCGGCAGCGGGAGGCTTTGGCAGTGGGGTGGTGGAGCTGCTGGCCGCCCGAGGATTTCAGGTGCCTGTAAGAGTCCTGGGGCTGCCCGATAGCTTTGTGCCACATGGCGACCGCCAGCAACTTTTGGGGGAGTGTGGCCTTGACGCCGAAGGAATAGCGCAGGCGTGCAGGGAACTGGCCTGAGAGGGATAGAACGTATGCCAAGGACAGAAAGGTGGACGAGGAGCATGTCGTGCCGGAGGTTAGCGTGGTTGGCGAGCCTTTTTGTGGCCAGCGTGGGGGTGTCATTGGTTTTCGGGCAAGAGGCTCCGGCGGGGCCCTTTGAGCAGGCCCTGGCGGCCTATGACGCTGGCAACCTTGACGAGGCGCGCGCCCTCCTCGAACAAGCGCTAAAGGAAGCTCCCGACGACTATATCATCCTTAGCTGGCTTGGCACCGTGGCACTGGACCAGGGGCGCTACGCCGACGCCGCGAGTTTTCTTGAAAGGGCTGTTAAGCAGAAACCAGACTATCATGTGGCCCGTAACAACCTGGGCAATGCCTACGCAGCGCTGGGGCAGTTCGATAAGGCCGAAGAGCAATATCTTGCAGCCGTCAGGGCAAAGCCGGATCACTTTCAGGCGCACTATAATCTGGCCTTGCTTTACGCACGCCGCCAGGACTGGCCCAAAGCCTTCCGGGAGTTTCAGCAGGCTGCGGACCTCAATCCCGAGGACGTGGATGTGCACCTCAACTTCGCTCGCGCCCTCGAGCGGGCCGGTGAGGCCGAAAAAGCGATAAGGGAATATGAGACTGTTATAAGGATACGGCCCGACAACGGCGAGGCGCTGCTGGCCCTGGCCGACCTGCACCGGCAGCGGGGAGAGGATGAAAAAGCCGTGGAATACTACGAGAAGGCCGCGGCAGCCGGGCAGAAGGGAGCAGACTTAGAGATAGGCTGGGGGACAGCGCTTTATAACCTGGGCCGCGTGGCCGAGGCCGTGCCACATCTTCAAGAGGGCGTGGCGTCAGACCCGAGCCGCTTTGAGGGCTGGTACAACTTGGCCCTGGCGCTCTCGGCCAACGAGCAGTATGCCCAGGCGGCCCAGGCCTACGAGAAGGCTGTGGCCCTCCGCCCGGACGATGCCAATGCACAGAATAACTACGGCTGGGTGTTGCTTAAGGTTGGCAGAGCAGCCGAGGCCGTAGAGGCTTTCAGGAGGGCTCTGGCTGCCAACCCCCGGATGGAGATTGCAGCGGTCAACCTGGCGCTGGCTCTTGAGGCAGCAGGCGATAAGGATGCCGCCCTGGAACAGTGGAAGACAGCGGCGGCGAAGTTTCCGGATAGCGCTGCGGCCCATCTGGGCCTGGCCAATATGTACTACTACGCCAACCAGGACGACGACGCACTGCGGGAATACTTGCGGGCTTTGGCCCTAGATCCCAAGAATGCCGAGGCGCACAATAACGTTGGCCTCATCTTCCTGCGACGGCGGAACTTCACCGAGGCCGTGGCGCATTTCCGAGCTGCCCTCGACATAAACCCGCGCTTTGTGGCGGCTATAAATAACCTGGGAGTGGCTTACGAGTGGCAGAATAGGCGAGATGAGGCAATAGGGCAGTACATGAAAGCTCTGAATATAGACCCGACCCACGAGCCAGCACGGAAGAATCTGCAGCGGCTGCAGGCTGGGGGCGAACGTCAGCAGGGGTAACGGACCATAGCGGGGCCAGGGATGCTGGGCCTGGCCTAGCGGCTGGATTGGGAGACTCGGCGCTGATGGGCAATTCTCTAAGCAGCATAGGCCTGTATGCACGGGGCGTCAGCGAGGAGGCGCTGGCGGTGGGCCGGCAGTTGTGCGCGGCACTTGCAGCGCGGTCCGTCGCGGTGCGCTTGCATCGGGTGCTGGCCGAGTGCAATCCGGAAGCCCCAGCCGGCGACCTGGACTTCGTGCTTGGGGCGGACCTGGTTATGGTGCTTGGCGGCGATGGGGCGCTGTTGGGGGTGGCCCGCCAGGCTGCGCTCAAGGGTACGCCGGTGCTGGGTGTTGATGTGGGGAGTTTCGGCTTTCTGGCCGATGAGAAGCCAGGGCCGGTCATCGAGCGTCTGGACGACCTGCTGGCGGGGCGTTATGCGGTTGAAGAGCGGATGATGCTTGAGGTAGAGGTGCGGCGTGGCGAAGAAGTGGTGGAGCGGCATCTGGCGCTGAACGATGCGGTGGTGGCCCGGCAGGCATATAGGCATCTGGCGCGGTTGCATTGTGAGGTAGACGGGCATTATCTGGCGACCTTTACCGCGGATGGAGTAATCGTATCCACCCCGACCGGCTCGACGGCCTACAATCTTTCGGCGGGCGGGCCGATTGTGGACCCGCGAGTGGACTGCATTGTGGTAGCGGCAATTTGTCCGCATACTTTGTACAGCCGGCCGGTGGTGATAGATGCTGGGGCGGAAATACAGTTATGGCTGGAGCCGAGGCCGGGCCGTGACGACGAGGTAGGGTTGACGGTGGATGGCCTGCCACCGCGGCCGCTGGCCGAGGACGAATTTGTGGTGGTGCGGCGGGCTGGCTGCCGCGCGCGACTGGCCCACCTGTGTGGCATCAATTTCTTTGACCGACTGCGGCACAAGCTTAACTGGGGCGCGGCGCGGTGACCTCAGCCATGGACCTCGAGGGCCCAAGGGCTTGGCGTGCCTGATACGTCATGCTACGAGAGCTTGTGGTCGAGAATTTTGCCCTCATTGACCGGCTCCGGCTGGAGTTCGCCGAGGGCTTCAACGTGCTGACCGGTGAGACCGGCGCGGGCAAGTCCATCATCATCGGGGCTTTGGGTGCCGCTCTGGGTGCCAGGGTCTCGGCTGAGCTGGTGCGCAGCGGCGAGGAAGCGGCGCGGGTGGAAGCGGTCTTCGAGGCCGCAGATGCGCCAAAGGCCATGGCAGTACTGGAAGAAGCCGGGCTGGGCGAGGACGAAACTATTATCATAGCGCGGGCTATCTCGCAGGACCGCAGCCGGTACTGGATTAACGGCCGGCCAGCTACCCAGGGCCTGGTACAGGAAGTCACCCGCCACCTGGTGGATGTGCACGGCCAGCACGAGCACCAGACTCTCATTCACGAGCACACGCACCTGCGCTTTCTGGACGAATTCGCCGGTGACGAGACGCGCGCAGTCCTGGCCCGCTACCGGCAGGTGTATGAGGAGCTTTGCTCCGCGCGGGCAGAAAGGGCGCGGCTTAGACAGCTTCGCCGGGAACGGGCCCAGCGAGAGGATTTGCTGCGTTTCCAGGTGGCAGAGATACGCGAGGCTCACCTGGAGCTGAACGAAGAGGAGCGGCTGAGGGAGGAGCGGGCGCGGCTACAGAACTTCGAGCGGATTAGCGAGGCCGTGGCGGCGGCTACGGCAAGTCTGGGCGGAGCCGGGCGGGAGGGAGCCATAGATTTGTTAGGCGCGGCGGCTGGCGATCTGTCGCGCGCTGGGGAATACGATGCCAGGCTGGCAGAGATAGCCCAGCAGCTAGATACTGCCGCTGTCGCAGCCAGCGAGGCCTTGCGGAGCCTGGATGAATACCGTGAGCTGCTTGAGTTTGAGCCGGGGCGGCTGGAGCAAGTAGAGAGCCGGCTGGCCGAGCTTGCGCGCCTGAAGCGTAAGTACGGCGAGACTATAGGAGAGGTACTGGCTTTTGCTGAGCGGGCGGAGGCAGAGCTGGCGGCTATGGAGCACGGAGAGGAGCGAGAGGCGGAGCTTGAGCGGCGCTGCGAGGAGCTGCGTGCTGACGCCGGCAGGGTGGCCGAGGAGCTGTCACAATTGCGCCGGCGCCATGCAGAGCGGCTTGAGAAAACTATCGTGCGCGAACTGGCCGGCGTGGGCATGAAACAGGCGGTTTTCGGAGTAGAGTTTCGGCGCGAGCCGGCAGAGGATGAAGAAGGCCTGCCTGGCGCCGACGGACAAGTGTATCGGGCCACGGAGGACGGTCTGGACGCGGTGCGGTTTCTGCTGAGCGCGAATCCTGGGGAGCCGGCGCGGCCCCTAAGCCAGGTGGCATCTGGCGGGGAGCTGTCGCGGCTAATGCTGGTGTTCAAGAGCGTTTGCGGCCGGGGCGGAGAAATTCCGACGCTGGTGTTTGACGAGGTAGACGTGGGCATCGGTGGATTGACAGGGCATGCGGTGGGGCGCAAACTGGCTGAATTGGGCGGCCGTGCCCAGGTGCTGTGCGTGACACACTTGCCCCAGATTGCCTGCCGCGCCAGTCACCATTTACTTGTCGAGAAAGCTATGCGGAAGGGCCGGACTGTGGTGGTGGTACGACATCTCGGGGCTGAGGAGCGCGTCGAAGAGCTTGCGCGGATGCTTGGGGGTCGGCGAGACCATACTTCTGCCCTCAGCCATGCCCGCCAGTTGCTTGCCGAGGCCGCCCAGGAGCGCGCCAGGAGCAAGGTAAAAAGCCGATGAATAAGCCCGACTTTCTACTGCTTATTGACGAGGAGCGCTGCAAGGGCTGCGAGCTGTGCATCGAGTTCTGCCCAAAGGGCGTGCTGGCACTGGCGTCTTCCTTTAACAGGTTTGGGCACCACCCGGCAATGGTGGTGCGCCAGGAAGATTGTAGTGGTTGCCAGGCGTGCGTGACGATGTGTCCGGACGCGTGCATCGAGCTTTACCGGCGTAAGAGCTGCGTCGGGAAGACTGCAGCAGCCCCCGAGTAACACCAGGGCTTTCTCTCTCAGGGCCGACATTCAGCGCCAGTACGCAAGGAGTAGTGCAGTGGAAGACAGGTCAGGCGCGACGAGAAAACTGATGTCGGGCAATGAGGCGTGCGCCGAAGGCGCCATCGCCGGCGGCTGTCGGTTTTTCTTTGGTTATCCCATTACGCCGCAAAATGCAATCCCGGAATATATGGCCGAGCACTTGCCTGAAGTTGGCGGGGTGTATGTGCAGGCCGAAAGCGAGGTAGCGGCGACGTATATGATGCTCGGGGCGGCAGCGGCCGGCACTATCCCAATGACCAGCAGTTCCTCCCCCGGCATTTCGCTGATGCAAGAGGGCCTGTCGTATATGCTCGGCTGCGAGTTGCCCTGCGTGGTGGTGAATATGGTGCGGGGGGGGCCTGGGCTGGGCAACATTGCTCCGTCTCAGTCCGATTACTGGCTTGCCACGCGCGGGGCTGGCCACGGCGACGGCCGCTGCCTCACCTTTGCCCCGTATTCCGTCCAGGAGCTTCATGACTGGTCGGCCGAAGCCTTCCAGGTCGCCGCCCGCTATCGCTTGCCGGTGATGATACTTGGCGACGCAGTTTTGGCGCAGATGATGGAGCCAGTGCGTTTGCGACCGCGTGGAGAAGCTATGTCGCTGGATAGAGAATGGGCGGTCGGGGGAGGTCTGAAGGGGAGAGAACGGCGAATCGTCAACTCGCTTTGGGTTGTGCCTGAGGTGATGGAGCAGGTGAACCTGCGCATGAAGGCGCGGTTCGACCAGGCAGAGGCTGAGATGGTGAGATTCGAAGAGGTCGGGGATGAAGAGCCAGAGATGTTAGTGGTAGCCTACGGGAGCATGGCGCGGGTGGCTGAGACGGCCATTGGGTGGGCCGCCGACGAGGGCATACGCGCGCGACTTTTAAGGCCGATAAGTCTGGTGCCCTTCCCGTACGCCGCGATACGCGTCTGGGCAGAGCGTGTGCGGCTGGTGCTGGTTTTGGAGCTCAGCCTTGGGCAGATGGTTGAGGACGTGCGGCTGGCGGTAGAGGGGCGATGTCCGGTGGAGTTTTACGGTCGGGCAGGCGGGCCACTCATCACCCCCGAGGACACGCTAAGCGTCATACTGTCGATGGCCGGGGTTCGCAGGATGCTGTGAGTGTAAGGCCGCTGGCCTTGGCCAGCTGGGCACCACCAGGGCCACAAGGGAAGGACTTACAGCAGCGAGGCAAGCTGCGACAGTGAAGGAGAGAAGGCTGTGCGGGAGTGGGCCTCAGTGAGGCGGGATGTCCGTGCTGGATGACTTGGACTTAACTGAATATGAGCCGGTCTATACGCGGCCTGAGTCTTTTACCGACACAATCATGCGCTATTGTCCGGGCTGTACGCATGGTCTGGCGCATCGGCTGGTGGCGGAGGTGCTGGACGAGTTGGGCGTGCGGGAGCGGACGGTATGCATAGCCAGTGTGGGCTGCTCGGTGTATACGTATGAATATTTCAATTGTGATTGTGTCCAGGCCGCTCATGGTCGGGCACCGGCAGTGGCCACGGGCGTCAAGCGCGTGCGGCCCGACAGTGTGGTGTTCACCTATCAGGGCGACGGGGACCTGGCTTCCATCGGCCTGGCGGAAGTGGTCCATGCAGCAGCCCGCGCTGAAAATATTACCGTCATCTTCGTCAACAACGCCGTCTTCGGCATGACGCAGGGACAGATGGCTCCGACTACCTTGCCAGGCCAGGTGACGACTACCACGCCACGGGGCCGGTCGCGTGAAGAAGGCGGGTACACCTTGCGTGTGTGTGAGCTTTTGAGTCAGGTGGAAGGTGTGGCCTACCTGGCGCGCCGTGTCCTTACCTCTCCCGGGCGCGTGCGGGCTGCCAAGAACGCTCTGCGGCTAGCCTTTGAGGCCCAGCTAGAGGGCGCGGGCTTCTCGCTGGTCGAGCTGCTCAGCGCATGCCCGACGTGGTGGCATATGACATGGCGCGAGGCCTTCGATTGGATTGACCAGACCATGACCCGGTACTTTCCACCGGGCGAGTTTGTCAACTGGCGGGGCTGTGGGCAAGCAAAAGAGTGATAAGAGTGGGCCAGCACGACTGGCCAGGAAAAGTTATGAATCGCCAAGACGTTTTCCTGGCGGGGCTGGGAGGACAGGGGGTGTTGCTGGCGGGGCAGATACTTGCTCAAGCGGCGCTGCGGTCTGGACTGGAGGTGTCGTGGTTTCCCGCATATAGCCCCGAGGTGCGCGGGGGAGAAGCCACGTGCACGGTGGTGATGGCGGACGGGCCGGTGGGCAGTCCAATAGTGGGCCGGCCTCGTGCGCTGGTGTTGATGGACGCCGGGTCGGTGGAGCGGCATTTGCCCAGGGCCGCGGAGGGTGCCATAGCGGTCATCAATAGCTCGCTGGCCCCTGATCCTCCGCGGCCGGACGGGGTGCGAGTGATAACTGTGCCTGCTAACGAGCTGGCGCAGGCGGCTGGGAGTGAGCGGAGTGCCAACCTGGTGATGCTGGGTGCGTTGCTGGCAGTGCGCCCGGTGGTAGCCCTGAGCGAGGTGGAAGCCGCGGTTCTCGACGCTCTTCCGGCTCATCGGCGGTCGTCCGCAGGCGTAAATATCGAGGCGCTGCGGGCAGGCTACCGGGCCGCCGGGGGCGATGTATCTGTTTGAAAAGAGCCTTTCGCCGACGGGACGAGCAGGGGGCTGCCGAACGTGTCGGAGCCGCTGAAAGGGTTAGACGAGATTGTAGAGCGCGTGTATGCGCATGTGGCTGCTATTGATGCGGCCCGGGAAGAAGCCTTTCGTCTGTCGCGGGAGGTAGTGAGGGCAGCATCCACGACCATCAAGCATATGCACCGCGGCGAAGTGGAAGAGGCGAGGGCGCGGTTGGGCGAGGCCGGCGAACTGGTCGAGCAGATGCTGGCTGCGGTAGCTGATTACCCCCAACTGCGCTACGTTGGGTTCGTGGTGGACGCCGAGAAGGAATATGCTGAAGCTGCGCTCGTGCTGGCAGCGATAACAAAGGAAAAAGCGCCCGGGCCGGAAGACCTAGGCATTGACGAGATTGCTTGGCTCAACGGCCTGGCCGAGGTAGTCGGTGAGCTGCGGCGGCATATTCTCGACCTCATCCGCGGCGGCCGCGCCCGAGACGCCGAGGGCTACCTGGCTCTAATGGAGGATATATACCTGCACACGGTAAGCTTTGATTATCCAAATGCCATAACGGCGGGACTCCGCAGTCGCACGGACGCGGCGCGCGGGCTTGTTGAGCGTGCGCGCGGGGAACTGACCATGGCCCTCGAGCAGGATGAACTGACGAGACGGATAGCAGCACTGCGCGACGACTTGAGAAACACTAAATAAAGCCCTGAAGGAGGCGTGGCGGTTACTTCGGGCGGGAAGACGATGCGGTTGGCCATATGGGTTGAGCGGTTGACTGCGCGTGACGCCACGGTGGTCTTGCTGGAGCTGGTGCCGGCCCTGGTGGCGCGCGGCGTCGAGGTGGCGGTGCTGGGCAGGCCGGGTTCTCTGGCCCCACTGTTTGAAGAAGCTGGCGCGCGAGTCTTCTATGTGGGACCTAGCGGTCCGACAGGTTGTTTGATAGCTCTCAGGCGTCTGCTGGAGTTCAGGCCTGATGTGGTGTGGACGCACGGGGAGAAAGTTTTGGAAGTTGCTTCGCCAGTGATGTCCCGCATTGACGCCCTCTTCATCCACCACGTGCTCTTGACCGACGCGCCGCTGCCCACGTGGCAAGGCCGCTCCCCGGACTGCTTCCTGGCCTGGTGGCTCGTGCTTGCTCACCGACTGCGGGAGCGCGGACTGAGGTGCCAGGACCTGCGGGTGCCGGTAAGAGTGCGCAGCGGTGAGCCCGATGACGACGCCTACGCCGTCCTTGTGTGCGACTATGCGCCGGAGCATCACCTGCATTTGGTTAGCATAGCGCGGCGAGCGGCAATGCATCTGACGGCCACATCCCGCCGCCCAGTAAAACTCTGCTTCGTGCGGCCGGTGAGCGACGCCAGTGAAGAGTGGCCTGGGGATGAGGCCTCGCAACTGAATGAAGGCCTGGTCAGCAGCAGGCAAGCTGACTTGAGAACGGCGCTGTTCAACCTCGCCCGGCACCACGCGGCGTTCGGCTGGGGCTATGCAGCGATGCAGATGTTTGCGGCTGGCGTGCCGGTGTACTGCGGGCATCCAGAAGGCATCGGCGTGGGGCCGCTGACGCGACACGATTTATTCCTGGGAATGACGCTGTATCCGCTTGACAGCAAGCCTCCTCCGACGACAACCGAGGAAGAGTGGCTTGCGGAAGCGGTCCGCTACACACGGCAGCAACGAGAAGCGCAACGGGCCGGCGTCGAAGAACTTCTTGGCGCTGATGCCTGTGTGGACAAGCTCATGGTGGTGGTTCGTGGGGCGGTATAAATGAAGCGCAGTTGCTGGCCTCGACATCATTCAGCGGCCTGGAGGAACATTTCCTGCCTTTCGAAGGTGACTGTTGCCAAGGCCCACGCCAGCAGCCACAAGAAGTGAACGCAAGTAAAAAGTCGAGCGCCCAGCTCCGCACACTTTCGGTGCCTCAGCCAGGCCCAAGTGCCAGCCTTCGCAACAATCACCAGAGGTTCCCCAAGGAAGAGAGCTTTCACGCACGTTTTCGGCCCGCAAGAAGCGGCTCCAGTATGATGCTTAGACAACGGAACAGTCCCCAGGCAAATAAAGGGAGTCTTGCGATTCGTTGGGACATATGCTATACTTGTCGCCGCCCCGAGAGAACGCGGTTTTCCACAGGTGTGGAAAGTGCTGTGGAAACTGAGCGGGCAGTCTGGATGCCGCATGATACCCCTCTGGGCGGAAGTTTGAGGCGTGAGTTATCCACAGCGGCATGTCCTGAGTAAAGATTTAGACACAGAAGTCGCACAATAGTAGCTTAGCCACAGAGTTAGCCACATCACAAAAGCAGCGCCCCGCCGCAACTGATAGTTTTTACTTTGCCTTGCCTGGGTCTGGGAGGGAGCGCTATGAGCGACGCTGCTACCACCACTTTGAAAGACATCTGGACTCTTGCACTTCGTGACCTTCAGAGGCGTGTTAGTGCGGCTACATACGAGGGGTTTTTGAGGCAGACCACCTTGGTATCCTACGACGGATCCACGGTTGTGCTGAGGGCGCCGAATTCGTTTGCCAGGGACTGGTTGCTGCGACGGCACCTGCCGGACATTTGCGAGAGCTTATCAGCAGTTGCGGGCCGCCCGGTAGAAGTGGAACTTACGGCGGCGGTGGACCAGCCCGCGCCCATACCGCCCCCGGCACCGTCTAGTTCGGAGGCACTTTCGTACCGCATCGGCCTTCCCTATGATGAATTCGGCGCCACACCGCTGAACCCGAAATACACCTTCGAGCATTTCGTTGTGGCCGACTGCAACCGATTTGCTCATGCCGCCGCCGTTCAGGTGGCCAAGGCCCCCGGCCGAAGCTACAACCCACTGTTCATTCACTCAAAGGTGGGCCTGGGCAAGACGCACCTCATGCAGGCCATCGGCCATGCCATCCGCGCCCGCTTCCCTCACGCTGAGGTCGTCTATGTATCTGCTGAGAACTTCGTCAACCACATGATTTCCGGCATCCGCGATAACACCATTGACGCTTTCCGCGCCCGGTATCGGCGCGTGGACGTATGGCTGGTGGACGACATCCAGTTCATCGCCGCCATCGAGGGCCCGGCTTCTGAGGAAGAATTCTTCCACACCTTCAACACCCTCTATCAGACCGGCAAGCAGGTGGTCATTGCCTCGGACGCTCCGCCCCGGGCGCTGCGACTGATGAACGAGCGCCTGCGCAGCCGCCTGGAGATGGGAATAGTTGCCGACCTGCGCTGCCCGGATGTGGAGACCAGGGTGGCTATTCTGGAAAAGAAGGCGGCGGCCGAGGGGGTCGAGTTGCCGCGGGAGATGCTGGAGCTGATTGCCAAGCGAATCGAGTCTAACATCCGCGTGCTTGAGGGCGCATTGATGAAGGTCTGTGCCCACATCTCTCTCAGCGGCCGCATTCCTTCCCTGAGCGAGCTGGAAGAACTGATTGCCGATTATTCGGCCGCCACCAGCGACCGTCGGCCGTCGGTGCGCGAAATCGTCGAGGCTGTTGGGCATCGCCTGGGCGTAGACCCTGATGACATCCTCGGGCCCAAGCGGCAGAAGGAACTGGCCTGGGCCCGGCAGGTGGCCATCTACCTTTGCCGTGAACTCACTGATAACTCGCTGGCTGCTATCGGCCAGTTCTTCGGCGGCCGCGACCACTCCACGGTCCTTCATTCTTACAACAAGGTCGCTGAGCTGCTGGCTGAGGACCAGCGGGTGCTTTTCCTCATCAACGAGCTGAAGACGTCACTGACCGCAGCATGACGCCACCCCGTGCTCCATTGGCCATGGCGGAAGTCGTCTGTCCTGCCTGGCTGCGCAGCGGGTCTGTCGAGGGCGGCGCCGGGTTTTGTCACCTCCGGGGACTAAAGCTGCGCGTCGAGTGGCCGATGAAGACAACGGAGAGTTTGCACGCAAACCAAAGTACGGACGTGGAAGACCTCCCTTGGCGCGAGGGGCTCCGGCCTAACTAACAGCCGGGGCCTCTTTGCTTTCTGCCTGCGTTGACAAGCCGCGCACTTAGGAACACGATTCGCTAGGACCAACACAGGCACGTGGGTGTTCTGAAAAGGATTTGAGGACGGCGGCAGTAAGCAGCCTGTGTCAGGTGCAGTAGTCTGGGCGATGGCGAGGTGCGACCGCAGTGTTGTTCTTAATGGGCCACGGTCATGGGCGGGGCGTGCGCCGCTTTGCCAAGGGCGAAGGGGGACACGGTGAAGAGGAGGTTCCGCGCCTGCGGCTCACCGACCGGCGCATGATTGCCTGGTTCGTGCGGGAGTTGGGGCCGCACTGGTGGCGCATTGCCATCGCCACCACCGCGATGATCCTCTCTGGCCTTTGCGACGTGTACATCCCCGTGGTCGTGGGCCAGCGCATAATCCAGGAAGTCCTCATCGGACACAACTACGACAAGGCCGGCACCTATGTGCTCTGGCTTCTGGGCCTTTTCGCTGCCGGTGCATTTACCCAGGCTTGCCGCGCCAACATCATGCACCAGTTGGGACAACGGCTGGTCTATAACCTGCGGCTGCGTGCATACGAGCACCTGCAAGGCCTTTCGCTATCGTATTTTCACCGCCACAACACCGGCGACATCATGTCCCGCATCAGCAACGATGTGGGCGCCGTCGAGGACATGGTAGTCCACGGCACCGACAGCGTCATCAGCGACAGCCTGCGGGTGCTGCTCATCATTACCATCCTACTACGCACTGACGTCACCTTGACGCTGGTGGGCCTGGCGCCGCTGCCCATCTTCCTGATTTCGGTCATTCTTTTCGCACGCATCGCCCGACCGATCTACGAGAAAATCCGCGCCAAACTCGGCGAGATAAACACACAACTCCAGGAGAACATCTCCGGCATCCAGGTCATCAAGGCCTTCGGACGCGAGCAATACGAGCTGGAGCAGTTTCAGGGTGTGTCGCGCGATTACCTGAGGCTCAACATCAAAGGCATCTGGCTGTGGACGACTTTCTTTCCGACGCTGGGCTTCATGACGTCGGCTGGGATGGTTGGGGTGATGTGGCTGGCCGCCATGATGAGCCGTACTGCTGGCGCCACGGTGGGCGACATTGTGGTATTCATCGGCGAGCTGCAGCAGTTCTACGGGCCAGTGGGCAGCCTGATGCGGGTATACAACGTCTTCAATGTAGCTCTGGCCGCACTGGCGCGCATCTTTCGGCTCATGGATGAGCGCCCAGAAGTGCAAGAGGCGCCCGACGCCATCGAGCTGAAGGACGTGCGCGGGCGAGTGGAATTTCGGAACGTGAGCTTCAGCTACGATACGGGCGAGCAGGTGCTCAAGGACATCAACGTGGTGGCCGAGCCGGGCGAGACGGTGGCCATCGTCGGCCGCAGCGGCGCCGGCAAGACTTCTCTCGTCAGCCTTATTCCCCGCTTCTACGACCCGCAAGAGGGCCAGGTGCTGATAGATGGCGTGGACATAAGGAACGTCACTCTGGCGTCCCTGCGGGCTAACATAGGCATCGTCCTGCAGGAAACTTTCCTCTTTGATGGCACCGTAAAGGAGAACATTCGCTACGGTCGCCTGGACGCCACCGATGAGGAAATACAAGCAGCGGCCGAGGCGGCCTATGCGCATGAGTTCATCGAGCGCCTGCCCCAAGGCTATGACACCATCATCGGGGAGCGTGGCGTGAAGCTGTCGGGCGGCCAGCGGCAGCGGGTCGCCATTGCTCGCGCCCTGCTCAAAGACCCGCGCATTTTGATTCTGGACGAGGCCACTTCCCTGGTGGACACCGAGGCGGAACAAATGATACAGGCGGCCCTCGAGAACCTCATGCGTGGCCGGACCACCTTCGTCATCGCCCACCGCCTTTCCACCGTGCGCAAAGCCCA
>JANZZA010000610.1 GCA_026419655.1 Armatimonadota bacterium
GTATCAGGCTGCCGAAGGTCAATTCGTTGCAGGTGCGTGCGGCATATGGCCCGGGGCCTGTGACTACACGGTCTGAGAGAGAGCCCGCGATTGACCAGGTGCCAGAGCTGATGAAGGCCCAGTTATCACCGCGTGCCGGCACGGCGGCCACCGCAGCACCCGTGTCGTGGGTGCAGCCGTCTATGACAAGCGCTTCTCGCAGCCCAACGGATTTGCATACCGAATCCCGCAGCTTGCCGAGAACTGTGCCCGGGTCAATTATGGGCGGCATTATGTCCAGGGGCAGATCGAAGGTCTCGAATATCTCGCGGCTCCATTCGCCCAGGCGGGGATCATAAAGCTGGGTTGTGATGGCGTTGCTGCGCTCGCAAACTTTTTCGCCGGTAAGGAAATATCCCAGCAGGTCTGGCATCATCAGATAAGTGCGTGCCGCTTGCAGGAAGGCTGGACGCTTCAGGCGCAGCGAGAGCATCTGGAAGAAGGTATGTATGGCGAAAACAGCAAGGCCTGTTATCTCTGCCAGACGCTCCGGTGGCATTTTTCTAGCTGCTTCCTCGACCATGCCTTCCGTGCGCCGGTCGCGGTACATGACGGGGTTTTCCAGCAAGTGGCCGTCCTCGCCAAGCAGGCCGAAGTCTATCGCCCAGGTGTCTATGCCGATGCCATCTACTTCTGAGCCGTAGCGGGCCACGTATTCCCGCATGCCCTTTAGCAGGTTGTTGTAAAGCGCCAGGACGTCCCAATAACGGGTGTCGCACACCTCGACCGGCTCGTTGAGGAAGCGATGAATCTCCTCAGTTTCGAGGCGGTCGTCGGAAAGGAGGCCGACTACGGCCCGCCCACTTTCAGCGCCCAAATCAAAGGCCAGAAACCGCCGCTGTGGCATCGCCGTCACTCCCTTCGAGGGCAAACTGCTTCCCGCAGGGTGGACATTTCAACAGGGCACCGCAAGGTCCTCTTCCGGCGCCTGCAGAGGTAGCCCATAGGGCCTTTACGCGCCGCGGGACGAGGTCTGGCCGGCGCGCGCCGGCCGGCTTTATTTGGACAGGTCAGGAATCTAGCATCCGCAGGTACTTTTCTGGGGGAAACCCTGTGCACATGCAAAGGATTGTCCCCCAGACCCCTTCCCAAACTTTTTCGTGCTGCTTCCGCCACGGGCCCGCCAGGTCTTGTACCCAACGGAATACTTAGTTGGTAGCAACCAGTACGCGACAGAGCCCGATCACGACGCGCGGCCGGCTGAGTGTAGATGGCGGGCACAGAGGCCGCCGCAATAGCTATCTGGTTTGCTGGCCGCCGATGACCTTGCCGGTCACAGCGTCCACGTAGACTTCCATCCACGCGCCGGGCACAAAGCTTTCGTAGTCAAAGTGGACGACCCAGCAGGGCCGCAAAGGCGCTCCACTGACAATCTTTCCGCGCCCGGCCACCTCTTCCCAGTAGTTATTCGCTGGTGCCTGAGCCTGGTGGGCCTCAACGCCCGTCACTTTCTGCGGGTAGCAGTCAATGCTCTTGAGATACTGGGTGGCTATCGCGATGGCCCGGTCTTTGGTTACCTGCGCCGTCATGGGACCTCCCGGCACGGCGGGTCCCGTGACCCGCGCGGAGATGAGTAACGTCTGCTTCCTCGCATCCCAGGCCACCGTGGCGCCGAGGGCTTGGACTATGGCCCTCACGGGACCCCAGACTGTGCCGCTCCGCAGTACTGGTGCCATCGGCAGAAGAATAGCTCGCCCATCAACCGTTGCCTCACGCTTGCCAGGCCGCAGTCGCAGGACACTAGGCCCCTTGGAGAACGACAGCACGCTGGCCTTTGCATCCCAGAGAGCAGTGTAGCCCATCTGGCCGAGGATAGGCTTCAGCGGGGCCACCACCTGCCCAGCCACTAACTTGGCAGGGGGACTTAGCGTCATCTCTTGGGAATTGACGACAACGCGCACAGCCGGTGCCGCCCAGCCATGGCCGGTCGTAGTGAGAAGCCCTGCGCCAGCAGCTATCAGGACTGCCGATCTCACGGCTGCATACGTCCGCCTCATAGCATCTACCTCCCTCCTCAGGGGACATGGGGCGGCCAGGCCCATTAGGCACCGGCCGCCCCCAAGCCAATGCTATTCCGGGCCGCCGTACTATTCTTGTCTTGGTGGCTGAGATGGCGAGCTGGGCCAAGTCTCTTCCGCCTTATCGGCGACGGCAGAGACCTTTTGCATGAAGGGTATGTCCACCCCATCAACGCTGCGGACAGTGCCTTCGAAGATGTAGACGGGCTCAATTTCAGTCTGCTGGCGGCCGATGGCCTCTGCCCAAAAGGCGGCGCGGGCCTTTGTAATCCTGACTTCTTTCACGCGTCCACCGCCTTGGCGATGCATGCTCCACATGCCCTTCCGGCGCAGTTCCGCCAGGGCCTGCCCCCCGGTACGAGTGGTCACTTCTCTGCTTTCTTCTACTTCGCGCCAGGCCTTGTAAAAGCCAATGACTTCGCCGTTCTCGCCAAGAACCACGGTGGCCTTCGAGCCGGGACCTTCCACGGGCTTGCCGCGCAGCTTGAACTCGTAGTTGACGTGAACTTCGTGCGGCTCGGTGGTTGTTGGGCCGTTCTGTCGGTCCTGGCGCACGAGGCTGACGACCTCGACGTTACGCCGCGAAGCCGCCTGGGGCAGAAGGTCGTTGTTACGCACGAACTGGTCGGCGCGGGAGCCTGCTTGGCCTGTGTTAGGTAGATTTCGGGAACCGCGGGCACCGACTTGCGCGGTATCTTCGTAGAGCATGGCGCCTGTGTTTGGGTCAATGCGGAGCAGCTTCGAGCCCTGGTCGAGGGCCAGCAGGCCGGCCCGGCTGGACGGCTGGCCCTGCATGCCGAAGGACCGGGCTATTTGCTGAAGCCTGTCCGGGGAAAGATTGGGGCGCACCGGTTTGTAGACCCTTACCTTCTGCTCGTGATTTGGCACGGTAGCCTGCACGCTGAACTCAGCATCTCCCGCTCCGGCCTGGGCCGAGAGAAGGAGCGGCCAAAGGAGCTGGATGGCCACCACACCAGCCAGCGCACCAAGCACGAAGAAGACGGTTTTAGTCATTCGTGTCGGTCTCATGACCTGTTCCTCCTAGCCGCACGGGTAGCGGATATACCACAGGTAAGAAATCGGGTCTGGGTCTGGCACCTGGGTGCCGTAGCCGGGCAGGTAGTCGTTATAGGTGTCGCCGCCGGAGCTCACCGCACCGAGGACTGCACAGTACTGGCCAGCCGGCAGCGCCCACCAACAAGCAGTCATCCAGGCTTCTGCGATCTTCTTCTTAACCCCAGAAGAAGGCCAGGCCGAATCGCCGGTCATGAACTGGACAAAATACCTGCCGACGTCCGGGGTGTCGGACATGGTCGTGTCCATGCCCATGATAAGGTGCAAACCCTTGAACACGGGCCAGCCCCAACGGGTGAACACGTTCACGTCGTCGAGGCAAAGACAAGAGGAAAGGACAATCCATTCGAGGTCCTTATCGCCCCAGACGGCATCGGTGTTGGCGGCTTGCCGGTCGTCGCGCGAAACGCCGAAGTAGAAGCCGCTCTGGTTGCCGTGCCCAGAAAAGTATGCGAAGTCCACATTGTCCGCATAGGTCGTATCCGTGCCGCCCCCGGGCTTCTCAGGCGATTTGAAGTCCTCTTCCCAGGCGTTGTCGTCGCCCCAGTTGAAGACCTTTGTCCAGCCCTTGTTGCCCATGGCATTGTAAAAACCGCCGGCGTCGTCGTCGCAGGCCGCCAGGTTCGGCGCCGTGCCGTGATAGTTATTAACCCACTCCACGCCCACTTCTTTGAGATTGGAGTCGTCCTGCCCGCTAAGCGCCGGCCATAGCATTGTCGCTGCTATGCCCAATGCGAAGCCCATTAACACGTATCTCAACCGACTTCACCTCCCGGTGACTGAACGCTGATTACTGCTCCGCCCCGCTCCAACCGGGTAACACACACCTTATGCCGCACCACCTCCTGGACGTGCACCAATCTTTGTCGGCAAGGCTCCTCCCCCTCGTGGGACTATTCAAGTGCTGTACAAACTCGCATTCCGGGGAGCTCAAGTAGCTGAGAAAGAGGCGGCGACAAATGTGCCGTTAGCGTGGAAGCCCGTTATGCTCAATGGTTATTATACCACGTCGCACCTCGTTTTGCTTACATGTACGATATTGTTCATCTGTTTTAATTTTTCGTGTGTCCGCCCTAAATGCTGAGAAGCGACCGATGGACACCCTCTTCTGGGGAAGCCAGTCGAAAGGTCTTCGCGCCCTCTCTGCAAGCGCCGACGGGCTGGTCACGACGTGCGCATACACCGGGGCACGCAGCAGCGACAGCAAAGTAGCCACGTGGCATTAGTGAATGAGTTCAAGCTTGCACTAGTGCGCGACCGCAGACAGCTCGCTGGTAAGAACACCGTGCAGCCGGGGGCGCAAAGACTGCCCAAACCATCTCTTTGTTTGTCATCTACCCCAGCTACGGGTAACATAGTTGCAGGAACGCCAAACTCGGATCTGCTGTGAGCGCTGAGGGGCAAGGAAATTCGTTCTACGCTGGAGAGCCGCTGCACGCGAGGTCGGCGTCCTGTGGTATACTACGGGCTTCATATAGTGCGCGTGACAGAGGAGAGAATGAGTTCCGCGGTGCGCAATGGGCCTGTAGAGTCGGTCACCTGAGCGGAAAGCTGAAGCTGTCCAGCGCGAGTGCGCGCAGTGTTTACCTTTGGTTTCCAGGAATGCCGGGGCACGGAGCGACAAGCCAGAGCGGCAGGCCAAGCAGAAGGTAAACAAAGGAGTGGGAGGTATGTTGCGGGCGATAATCGAGGATATTAAGGCTGCTAAGGAACGCGACCCAGCGGCGCGCTCGTACCTGGAGATTTTGTTGTGCTACTCCGGCCTTCACGCCATAATCGCCCATCGCATCAACCACTGGCTTTGGGAACATGGCCTGTGCCTCCTGGCACGCATCGGCTCACAGATAGCAAAGTTTTTCACGGGAATAGAAATCCACCCCGGGGCGAAGATCGGCAAGGGTTTCTTCATAGACCACGGCGCGGGGACCGTCATCGGCGAGACGGCGGAAATCGGCGACAACGTGACGTTGTTTCACGGGGTCACTCTTGGCGGCACGGGCAAGGAACGCGGCAAGCGGCATCCGACCCTGGAAGATGATGTCACCGTTGGCGCCCATGCCCAAATCCTCGGCAGTCTGACCATCGGCCAGGGAGCAGTCATCGGGGCCGGCGCGGTGGTGCTGGACCCGGTCCCGCCCAACTGCACCGTTGTCGGGACGAAGGCTTACGTAATAAAGCGCGAAGGCAAGAGGGTCTACGACTTCCGTCACGACCGCCTGCCGCGCGTAAGCGACCCTGCCGTTGAGAGCCTTGCGGCACGCGTGGAAAGGCTCGAGCGACAACTGGCCGAGACGGAACGACAACTTGAGGAAGCGCACGCAGCGCTTGCCGCGGCAACGGCTCATGGCCTGCCGGAGCCTGACCACGCCGCAGAACAGGCACCGGTCGCGCCGGTTGACACCGCCCTGGCGACCGAACAAGCCCATGCCGAACGAATAGCTGCTGAGCTGGCCGTAGAACGATGGCTCGAAAGAAGAAACGGACAACGGGCAGCACTGTGAAGAGGTTCCTCGCGGTCATACTAGGGGCTACTGTCCTGGCAGCGGCGGCTGGTGGCTGGTGGACTTCTGCCTTCCGCCGTGGCGACAGGATTGCTGGTGGGGTGAGCATAGAAGGTGTGCCAGTGGGCGGGCTTACTGCCACTGAGGCACATTCTCGGATGGCCGCCGAATGGCCTGGTGCCAGGCCGCGGATTCTTCGCCTGGTCTATGGGCCGGACTCGTGGTCCAAGCCAGCGGAGGAGCTGGGTATCCATGTGCGGCTGGATAAAGCGATAGCCGAGGCCCTTGCCGTTGGCCGACGCGGGGACTTCGTCGACGGAGCTATAGACCTTCTGTCCGCACGCCTGCGTGGACTCAACATCGAAGTGCCCACCGAGACCGACGAGGAAAAGCTACTTGCAGCCTTAGAAGAACTCGCGCGAGAAGTCAACCGCCCACCCGCCGACGCCCGCGTCCGCGTGATCAATGGAGAAGTGGAGATAGTGCCGGAAAAGGTTGGGCGCAAGCTCGACGTGGACGCCAGCGCCAAAGCCGTCGCGACTGTAGCGGCCGACCTGACACGGTCCCAGGTTGAGCTAGTCGTGCGCACGGCCGAGCCATCAATCAAGGCTGCTGACCTGCGAGGCTTCGACGCCGTGCTCGCCGAGTTCAGCACCCCCTTCGACGCGGCGAAAGAGAAACGCACGCACAACTTACGGCTCGGCATCGCCAAGATAAATGAGACCGTAGTGCTTCCTGGCCAGAGCTTCTCGCTCAATCAGGCGCTGGGGCCGCGGCTTGCCTCTCGGGGCTGGCAGGAAGCACCCACCTTTGTAAACGGAGAGATCGTAGACACTCCTGGGGGCGGCGTCTGCCAGATAGCCACTACTGTGTACAATGCTGCGCTGCTCGCCGGGCTGAAAATCACTGAGCGCCACGCCCATTCTCGCCCGGTAACCTACGTTCCCAGCGGCCGGGATGCGACCGTGGCCTGGGGCGGCGCCGACCTCAGATTCGTCAATAACCTCTCCCACCCAATTCTTCTCGTCGGGTGGACGACTGCGAGTCGGCTCTACGTCCGCATCATCGGCGCCAAAGAAGACAAGGTCGAAGTTGAACTCCTCCGGTCTAATGTGGAGTCCATACCCGCGGGCTATAAGGAGATCCCGGACCCATCTCTACCTCCCGGCAAGAAAGTCGTCGAGAGGAAGGGATATTCTGGCGCCCGGGCCGTCCTGATCAGGGTTATAAAACGGGACGGCCAAGAGATGAAGCGTGAGGTGCTGCACACGGACTACTACGCGCCTCAGGCAAAGGTGGTGCGCGTAGGGCCAGCACCTTCCCAAAAAGGGTTACCTACCCAACCCTCGGTGAAGGCCCCACTTGACGAAGAGCCGGGGGTGGCCCCACCAGCGCCTGACCAGGCGCGCCCAACAAGGCCATCCCGACTATCACCCCGTGGAGGCAGAGCGAACCCGGCCCAGGGGTCTGGCCTAATCCCCAACCCAACTCCTCGCCAGGGAACCGCCAAGCCTGCCGCCCCCCGGTGAAAACCACAAGGTAGGAAGTACCGGCACGGCGCGGAAGTAAGAAAGAACAGCAGGCCCTTGGGGGCGATGCAACCGATGTCTTTTCTGGTCTCGCCGATAGTCTTCCTGGTGCTTCCGCATGCCTGGACCGGGCAGGTGCCGGCCGCGCGCGCCGCATCGCCGACGGTGTTCGTTCTTGACAGCCGCCTGCTAATGGAGGCTTCGCGCCGGCTGGCGGCACACGACCCGGAGCTGATGCGGGCACTGAATCGCCTGGTGGCGGAAGCTGACGCGGCGATGGCCGCCGGTCCCTTTACCGTGATGAAGAAGGACTTCGTCCCCCCAAGCGGCGATAAGCACGACTACATGAGCCTGTCCATCTACTGGTGGCCCAACCCGGACACACCCGACGGCCTGCCCTACGTCAACCGCGACGGACAATACAATCCTGAGGCCGACCTTTACGATGGCCCACAACTTTCGGGCATGGCCTGGAACGTTTCCACCCTGGCCCTGGCCTGGTATTTCACCGGCCAGCAGCGCTATGCGGAGCGCGCAGCCCTTCTGCTGCGGACCTTCTTCCTCGACCCTGACACGTGCATGAATCCAAACCTCGACTTCGCGCAGGGAATACCGGGGCGGAGCCCCGGGAATTTCTGGGGCATTATCGAGTCCGTGCCCCTGGCTGTGCATGTGGTGGACGCGATTGGACTACTCAGGCCCTCTGGCGCCCTGAGCCTGCAAGACCTGCGCGGCCTGGAGCGGTGGTTTTCCCGATACCTTGGCTGGCTGCGCGAAAGCCCGGCCGGAAAGCAAGAAGAGGCTGCGCATAATAACCACGGCTCGTGGTATGACGTGCAGGTGGCTGCCTTCGCCCTCTTTCTCGGCCGTCCCGAAGTCGCCCGTAAGCAGCTCCAGGAGCGGACCACAAAACGCATCGCTCTCCAGATCCAGCCCGACGGCAAACAGCCCTTTGAGCTTCTGCGGACGAAGTCCTTTGATTACTGCATCTACAACTTGCAAGCTCTTTTCGCCGCTGCCTCGCTTGGCCAGAAGATTGGCGTAGACCTGTGGAACTTTGCCACGCCAGACGGCCGGAGCATAAGGAAAGCCGTGGACTTCCTCATCCCATACGCTCAGGGCAAGGAGCCGTGGCCCTGGCAGACCATCACCGGGTTCCACCCAGATAGCTTAGCGCCACTTTTGCGGCGCGCGGCCATTGCCTATAACGAACCTGCCTATGAAGAGGCCCTCGCACAACTACCAGGGTCGGCTGAAGCACAGGCCACCGAAAGGTACAACTTGCTCTGGCCTCCCAAGAAACGCTGACAGTAGAGCTTAGGCGCGGCTGCGCAGGGCCGGGGCCATCAGTCACTGTGGCTTCACTACTGCGGCTTCCCGAAAGTCAGCAAGTTGAAGGTCCACACGCCAGTGGCCCTTGTTACCGCTAACGCGGAAGCTTCCGGCCTTGCGGAGGCCTTTTTCGGAAAAGACCATGACCTCGGGGCGCTTATCCCAGGGCAGCCAGTAGTTACCGCTGCGGCAAGTCACCAGGCGCTCGCGTCCGACTATATAGCCCTCTCCTAGCTGGACGGGAGTGATGGGAAACATCTCGCCCACTATTTCGCAACTTCCCGCTCCCTGAGGTACCCAGGTGCCGTAGAAGTAGTAGGTCATGCCGTAGCGCAGATGCGCAACTAAAGTGCGCATAAAGTAGCGGCCAGCTTCGGGGTCGTCACGCCACTGCCACGCGTGGCCAAGACCGATGGGGCTGCCAAGCTGGCCGGTGGCGAGAACTGGCTGGTGGGGCAGACCGTCGCCCTCGACGTTGTAGCCCTGGGTCTCCATGAACCGAAATATTGGAAGGTCCTGGAGGACCCATGAAGCTGGCGGGCCATTGGTCACAACAATTTTGCCGCGCCGAAGTACATCCAGTACAACCCTGCGCCGGGCCGCCGCGCTGGAAATTGCCACATAAGCGTACTTGCAGACGACGTCCCCCGTGGCAGGGTCGAGGTCGGACGTATGCCCGTCCCATCGGCCGTAATCGTAGGCGTGGGTGCCGCTGCTCATGGTGAACTGGTCAAGGTACACACCATCGAAGCCTACTTTGTCGAGGACAAAGGCAATCTGCTCTAGCATCTGCTGCTCGCGGTAGTTTCCGTCGCGCGGGTAGCACATTAGGTCCACGTAACCGTACGGGGGTAGCACGTAGAAAGTGTCCAGAAGCGGCCGTGCCTGGTCGTCCCGAAGCATGGAATCTGCCCAGGGAGAAGCTTCGATTATCGCCTGAGCCTCGGGCGGCGGTGCAATGCCGTATTTGCCATGCGGCACGCCTGATTCGTAATGCCCGTAGCCCCAGTCCGAGGGTAGCGTTCCCCGAAACCAGTCCTTAGGCACCGAGACCAGATTAGTTTCAAGCATCGCAACGCACTTGGCGCCAGGCGCGACTGCCTTCACCATGGTGATGGCCTCTCGCATCCTCGCTTCGTAGTCCGGCCGGGATATAAGCGCCCCGTTGTAATACTCGAACCACGGCTGCAGTGCGAAGATGCGCACAGGCTTTTGCCTGAGGATGCTGCGCACAGCGTCCGGGGCGCGTCGCACATCGTCAGCGGCAAAGAACTCCATAGGGCCGTCTACGGTAAAGTTCACGCCGATGTCGCGGCGTACCTGGTTGAGAAAGGACCAGTAACTTACAGGCGACAGGGCGACAGCCTCTCCCTGTCGGCGGACAGGAGCCAGACCCGCAGCCGGGTACAGGGCAAACCGGAAACGATAGCTGTCACCGGCGGCCAGCGCGAAAGTTTCATCCCAGAGCCGCAACCAGTTCCTATGTCCAAGCCCACAAAAGTGAGCCCGGAAGAAATCGTCCAGCACCAAAAGACCAACAGCACTGCGGCCTGCGGCTGCATGGGCCGTACAGTTTTCCACCCCCTCAGGTGCCGCCAGCGTCGGGACCTCGTTGCCGGCCAGGTGAAGGCCTGAAAAGCTCCTCGGGCCGACGAAAAAATGTTCCACGGTGACGCCCAGCTCGCGGCCCGCCCGATTCGTCAACTCATCTTCCACCAGGAGCCGGTGTCCATCGGGCCGCAGTGTACGGACCAGGCTCAGGCGGTCCGAACGAGCAACGAGGCGGATAGCTTGACCGGTGCCTTCAGTCGCGAGCTGCCAGCCAAGGGGCGTGTCCCCACAAGCCAGCTTCAACTGCTGTTTCAAGACGGCGTGGGAAGTCTCCATGAAAAACTTGTCGGCAGCCACCTGTAGCTGAATCCCGCCGCCCGGGGAAACCGACGCCTGCCAGCCTCTGCCACCAATTCGCGGCCCTGGCCACCACCGGCGGCTCTCTGGACGGTTGGTGGGTAATGCCCCGATGTGCTTTTCTGAAACCACGCCCAGCTCAGCGTCGGCCACCTCAAGCACAACGCTTTCGGGCAGGCCGGCTCCGCCCCAGTACTGACGCAGAGCAGTGTTGACAAACTCCAGGTGGTTGGGGCCCTCGCTGCGCACAAGGTCCGTAACGTCCAGGGCGTACCAGTACAGCTCTTCCTCAGTGCTAAGAATGGAAGGGTCACGCGTCTGGTAGTCAGGGGCGAACCACACGTTCAGGCAAGGATACCCGTTGCGTTCGCGCCAGAGGCTGAACCAGTGCCGGCCGTGCCAGTTTCCATACCACATCGGCATCCGATTGACCAAACGGGGGCGACCATCAGCCGTACGCGGGCCGGCAGCCTGGCCATTTACAACCACAGCCAAATACTCATTCCAACCACCGCACCCAGGCGTGGTCAGGCACGCTTGGAAACGCAAGATGGCTCTGTAACCACGCGTCACACGCACCGCTGGCAGGTCAAAACCCACCACCTGCGGCCGTTCTCCGATGGGGATACGTATCGGCCCTTGCGGACGCCAGACCGGAGTGAGTGGTATGCCCGGTGCCTGTGGCCCTGAGACTTCGGCAGCCATAGTGACAGTGCACACAAGAAACGCTAAGAGCAAGAGCCTCACCCCCGACATAGCAATTCTAGGCTGTTTTCAAAGCCAATCCCCTCTCCGTCACTGGCTCTTCAACCCGCACCAAAACGGTGAGGCTCTCCGACTTGGGCAGCCATAGCGAAAACCCGCATAAGAGACGCCAAGAGCAAGAGTCCCGCCCCCGCCATAGCAACCTTCGGATGCCGTTCATGCCAGACTTCTGTGCCCCGCTGGACACCAACGCGCACCAAAGAAGGATATGAAAGTGGTGGGCCGCTGCAGGAATGATGCCTTCTGCGATTGACGCTTGGCATCGAAGACAATCGCGCGGAGTCTACGGGGAGGCCGTCCTCTGCAACTACGTGGTTGCCGGACCCCTTCCAACCTCTTTTGCGCTGTCACTCGAAAGCTCATCGGCGGCTAAGTTTCTCCTGGAGCTCACGAAGTTTCATCAACGCCTCTATGGGGGACATGGCATCGAGGTCGAGACGGCGGATTTCCTCGACAACCGGGTCCGGGGCGGCTTCAAAAAGCTGAAGCTGGACAGGTGCGCCAATGCCCTGGGCAGCCGCCGCGGTGGGTGCAATTTGCCGGCCCAGGTCTTCTTGTTCCAGTTGACGCAGCACCTCGCGCGCCCTTTCCAGGACCTCCTCCGGCAAACCCGCCAGCCGCGCCACCTGTAGCCCGTAGCTGCGGTCCGTACCGCCCGGCATTATCTTGCGCAGGAATATAACGCGGTCGCCCTCTTCCTTCACCGCAATGCGGTAATTCCGCACCCCCTCCAGGACTTCCGCCAGCTCGTTGAGGTGATGGTAGTGGGTAGCGAAAAGGGTGCGGGCCCCGATGTGGCGCGTGATGTACTCAGCCACGGCCCAGGCCAGCGAGAGGCCGTCGAAAGTAGAGGTGCCGCGCCCTATCTCGTCGAGGATTACCAGGCTTCGGTCGGTAGCGTTGTGAAGAATATTGGCCGTCTCCGTCATCTCTATCATGAAAGTCGAGCGACCACTGGCAAGGTCGTCGGAAGCCCCAACGCGGGTGAAAATACGGTCTACAAGGCCTATCCGGGCTGACCGGGCCGGCACGAAACTGCCCATCTGCGCCATGAGGACTATCAGGGCAACCTGGCGAAGATAAGTAGACTTGCCGGACATATTGGGGCCGGTGAGGATGATGAGCCTGTGGCCGTCGCAATCCAGGTAAGTGTCGTTGGGCACGAAAGGCTCATCGGTCTGGATGGCTTCAACAACGGGATGGCGGCCATCGCGGATTTCGATGACCGGGCTGTCATCCACTTCGGGGCGGCAGTAACCATGCTCGGCGGCCACGTCCGCTAAGGACAGGAGCACGTCAACCTCGGCAATGGCCCGCGCTGTAGCCATGAGCGGGTCGGCTTCCCGCGCCGCGGCCGCACGAAGCTCCGCAAATAGCTCCTGCTCAAGCTCGCGTGCCCGTTCCTCGGCGCCAAGTATCTTGTCCTCCATTTCCTTCAGTTCGGGCGTAACAAAACGCTCGGCGTTGGCGAGGGTCTGCTTGCGCTGATAATCGGGCGGCACAAGATGCAGGTTGGGCTTGGTGACCTCTATGTAGTAACCAAAAACCTGGTTATAGCCGACCCGCAGGGACTTTATTCCGGTGCGGGCACGCTCGCGCTGCTCGAGGTCGGCAATCCACTCGCGGCCGTGAGCCGCTGCGGCCCGAAGCTCATCCAGCTCTGGGCTGTAGCCCTCGCGAATGTAGCCGCCGTCGGAGAGCTGGACGGGCGGCCGGTCAACAAGAGCCCGGTCGAGCAGCTCAGCCAGGTCAGGCCGGCCATCAAGACTCTGGGCGCGCTCCTGCAGAAGCGGCGCTTGTGTCCTGGCCAGGGCGGCCTTTACTTGCGGGACTTTTTTAAGCGAGTCGGCGAGAGCACGCAGGTCGCGCGGGCTGGCCGTGCCTGCTGAGACGCGTGCGGTGAGGCGCTCAAGGTCGTACACATG
>JANZZA010000502.1 GCA_026419655.1 Armatimonadota bacterium
GGCGGCCTTGGCACGATGGGCTATGGGTTCCCAGCGGCTATTGGCGCGCAAATTGCCCGGCCAGATGAAACTGTGATTGACATTGCCGGCGATGGCTCGATCCAGATGAACATACAGGAAATGGCCACAGCCCGCGCGAACAACCTGCCCGTGAAAGTAGTCATTCTCAACAACGGCTTCCTGGGCATGGTCCGGCAGTGGCAGGAACTGTTCTATGAACGCCGCTACAGCCAGACGAAGCTGGCCGCCATGCCCAACTTCGTAAAGCTAGCCGAAGCCTACGACAGCGTTGGCATCGAGGTGCGCAGGCCCGAGGAAGTCACCCCGGCCCTTGAGCGAATGCTTGAGGTGAAGGACCGTCCGTGTATAGTGGACGTGAAAATAGCGGAGGAAGAAAATGTCTTCCCAATGATCCCGGCCGGCAAGAGCGTTGACGAAATGATTCTCGAGCAGCCTACTTAGACCGGCAACGCGCGAAGCAGGAGCGACGCTTCTGGCTCGCCAGTCACCCTCGCGGAGGTGAGAGTAAGATGGCAGGATTGCCAGAAAAGGGGCAGCCCACGCCCCAGGGGGCGCGCCACGTCATCTCGGCCCTGGTGGATAACCGCCCGGGTGTGCTTGCCCGCGCTGCCGGCCTTTTCGCGCGAAGGGGTTACAACATTGATGCCCTCGCCGTCAGCATCACCGAAGACCCGGAAGTCTCCCGCATGACCATAACCGTCACGGGCGATGAGCGCATCCTGGACCAGATTTGCAAACAACTCGGCAAGCTTGTGGATGTGCGCCAGGTCATAGACCATACCGGCCACGCCTTGGTCGAGCGAGAGCTTTGTCTAGTCAAAGTGAAGGCGACCCCACAGACGCGCCGGGACATCCTCGATATCGTGGAAATTTTTCGCGGTGACGTAGTGGACGTAGGGAACGGCACCCTCATTATCCAGGTCACCGGCGACGAGCAGAAAATAGACGCCTTCGTGCGGATAATGCGCGAGTATGGCATCGTCGAGATGGTGCGGACCGGTCGCGTTGTGCTAACGCGAGGCCAGCAGCCAACGTAGTGCCACTGGGCAATACCTGTGGGTTGGGGGAAGGAACCATGCGCTACGTAGGGTTTGCTTTGCTGCTGCTAGTCGCCGGGGTGGGCGTACTTGTTGCCCAAACGGGCCAGGGCCAACCGCCTTATTATCAGCAGGAGCTTTCCGGGTGGGGTTTCCTGTCCTGTACGCTCAGGCAGTTCCGGCTTGCAGCCTGTGTTGTAGTTGAGAGCTTGCTGGATAATACCCTGCTGCGCCGCGTGACGGCTAGAGACTGCCGCGCGGAGAACTGCGAGGCCCGCAATCTGCGGGTTTACACCAGCAGACTGGAGGGCTTGCAGGCCGACCGTTGCGAGCTTGCCGACCTGGAAGTACATAATTCCGAGTGGCGGGACCTGTACGTGCGCAACTGCGAGCTGCGCGACGTGCGCCTGGAGCGCGTGGATGTTTATGGCGGGTTGGGCGGCCGCTGTGACTGGTCAACTTGGCGGAGCCTGCGCTTCTACCAAAATGACTTCACCAGCTTTGCCTTCGACGGCACCGATTTCGGCAGCGGGCGGTTCCAAAGCGGCGAGTTCAGGGACGTGGTGTTCGACAACTGCGATTTCAGCAACGTGCGGATTGACCGCTGCGACGTCTCAGGCCTATACATTGACGGCATCCCGGTCGAGAAGGCCCTAAACGAATATCGCCGTCGTCACTGAAGGAACCAGTTTCCGCAGGGCCAGCACTCGAGCCGCACCCAGGACCTGACTTCGGAAGACAGAGGAACAAAGTGGGGAATCCGGAATTGCAGGAAATAATTGACCTGGCGACGGCGCACCGGCTTGTCGAAGGGAGTGCCGTCGCCCTGGTCCTAGCGCCGGTATTGCTTGTACTTGTTGGGCTTGCGCGACGGGCTTGGCGGCTGCGGTGTTTGCTTTGGGCAGCAATGCTTGCGCCTTGGGCTCTGGCGCTTCCGATTGCTTGGCGCGGGTATTTGTGGCGCGTGCGCTACGACCCCGCTACCGGTTTCGTGGGTCTACATAGCGTCCGCGTATTGCTCGAAAACTTACTGATCGCAGTGCTCGCAGGGGGCGTCTACGGACTCTACCTGCGTTGGCTATGGGGCTTGCCCAAGCACGCCCCGAAAACTGAGCTCGCTACAAGGGAGGACTGAAAATGCTGGCCAAAATCTACTACGACAGGGACGCCGACCTGGGCCTGCTGGCCGACAAGACCCTGGCCATCATCGGCTATGGCATCCAGGGCCGTGCTCAGGCTCTGTGTCTGCGCGACAGCGGCTTGAAGGTCGTTGTCGCCGAACTGGAAGGGACGCCTAATTACCAGAAGGCTTTAGAGGACGGTTTCGCACCGGTGAGCGCGGCTGAGGCGGCCAAGCAGGCGGACCTGGTGCAGATGCTCACCCAGGACCACGTCCAGGCCCGGGTTTACCGGGACTTCGTCGCGCCCAACCTGCAAGAAGGCAACGGGCTTATCTTCTCCCACGGCTTCAATATTCACTTCGGCCAGATAGTGCCGCCGCCGAACGTGGATGTGTTCATGGTGGCGCCAAAGGGGCCAGGAGCTCTCGTCCGGGAGATGTACGTGAAGGACGTAGGCGTACCGTCGCTGGTCGCGGTCTATCAGGACTACACCGGCAAGGCGCTGCAGTACGCCCTGGCCTACGCCAAAGCCATCAAGGCCACCAAGGCGGGCGTCATTGAGACCACCTTCGCCGAGGAAACCGAGACAGACCTCTTCGGCGAGCAGGCCGTGCTTTGCGGCGGTGTGACAGAGCTTATCAAGGCGGGCTTTGATACCCTCGTTGAGGCCGGCTACCAGCCCGAAATAGCGTATTTTGAGGTCTTGCATGAACTAAAGCTCATTATGGACCTAATCTATAAGCGTGGCATAACGGGCATGCGCAACGGCGTTTCCGACACGGCCACCTACGGCGACCTGACCCGCGGCCCGCGCATCATTGACTGCGGCGTCCGTCAGCGCATGAGGGAAATCCTGCGCGAAATCCGCGACGGTTCCTTTGCCAAGGAATGGATTCTGGAGAACATGACTGGCCGGACTATCTACAACGCCCGGATGCGCGAGGAACAAGAGCATCCAATCGAGAAGGTGGGCCAGGAACTGCGGGCGATGATGCCGTGGCTGGAGGAGAAGTAGGAAGCCGACCGAGCCAGGGCCAACGGCCGTGCAGGGGTGGCGGTGTGGTTGTGTCGTGGGGAGGGGGTGGAAGAAAAACCAAAAGGATTGGGAAGGGGGCCTCGTGGAGACCCTTTTCAAAGGTTACCGCTGCAAAACTCGCCTGCACGTAGCTCCCGGTCCGCGTACGGAACAGGTTTAGGCAGCCAGGAAGGATTGCATGGGCGCGAGTCACTCATGAGATGATGGTTTTGCAACGGTCGCCAAAGGGGACCCTCCAGCAGAGACATCCCTTTGGGTCAATGGCGGGGTTCTTTCTGCGGCCCCTACCGGTAAATGTTTGTGCTGCCCGGCGGATGGTCGCACGAGTGTAGTTCCGCCGAGGGCAAGGGGCCTACATCATGCCTGAGAACGTGGTGTGCGCAATTTTGGGCGGCGGCCGTGGCACGCGTCTTTTCCCGCTCACCAAGGAGCGCTGCAAACCGGCCGTGCCACTTTTTGGCAAATACCGGCTCATAGACGTGCCGGTGAGTAATTGCCTCAATTCAGGCTATGGCCGCATCTTCGTGCTTACGCAGTTCAACACGGCCAGCCTGCATCGCCACATCTCGCGGACTTACTCCTTCGATGCCCTTTCTGAACGTTTTGTAGAGATTCTGGCTGCCGAGCAGACCCTGGAGCGTGGCGACTGGTATCAGGGCACAGCCGACGCCATACGCCAGAATTTGCGCCACCTGCGTCTGGACGAAGTGGATTACGTGCTCGTGCTGTCTGGAGACCATCTGTATCGGATGGACTACCGGGAGATGGTGAGGCACCATCAGGAAGCGGGCGCATGCATCACCATTGCCGCCAAGCCTGTTACTAGCTCTGAGGTTTCGTCTCTGGGCATCCTGCGCGCCGACGTCGAGGACGTTGTGGTGGCCTTTGCCGAGAAACCTAAAGACCAGCAGACCGTGGATGCGTTTGCCTTGCCGCGGCCTGCTGGGATATGTCCCGTGACGGGAGAGCCTCTGACACACCTGGCCTCAATGGGTGTGTATGTCTTCAGTGCCGGCGTGCTCAAAGAGCTGCTGCAACAAACTGACTTTGAGGATTTCGGCAGTGAACTTATACCCTATGCCATCTCGCGTTGTCGGGTAGCGGCTTTTCGCTTTTCTGGCTACTGGGAGGACATCGGGACCATATCAACTTTCTACCGCGCCAACCTGGAAATGACGGATCCCCTACCGCGGATGAACCTGTACGACGAAAACTGGCCCCTGTACACTCGCCCGCGCTACCTTCCGCCTGCCAAGATTGCCTCAGCGCACGTGGAGCGCAGCCTGGTTGCTGACGGCTCCATCGTCGAAAAGTCCGAAGTTTTTCATTCCATCGTAGGGCTGCGCAGCGTCATTTCTGAAGGCTGCCGGATCAGCGACAGCGTGCTTATGGGGCACGACTTTTATGACGGCCCGCGGGGTGGCCTGCCGCCTCTGGGCATTGGCCCAGGCTGCCAGATAAGCGGGGCCATCGTTGACAAGAATACGCGATTGGGCGAATCTACAGTCATCCGGGGCCGGCCCGGTTGCGGCCTCGATTTGGACGAAGCTCTCTACCACGTCCGCGACGGCATCGTTGTTGTGCCGCGCGGCGTTGTGCTGCCGCCCGGTACACACATTGTTGTCTGATACCCGTGCGTCCGGCCCGGATTGAGACATCTACACGGCAGCTTGCCGCAGAGCGTGGGCCTCTTTGTTGCTGCGCCTGTATGGAGGTACGGAAGCATGAGGATTCTTGTCACTGGGGGTGCCGGCTTCATCGGCTCCCATGTTGTAGACGCTTATCTGGCCGCAGGCCACGATGTCGCAGTCGTGGATAACCTTTCCACAGGCCTGCGTGAGAACCTTAACCCGGCCGCCCGTTTTTACGAGGCCGACGTGACCGACGTGGACCGCATGAAGGAAATAGTGCTGGCCGAGAAACCGGATGTGGTTAATCATCACGCCGCGCAGGTAAACATCCGTGTATCGGTGGCCAATCCCGTTTTCGACACGCACGTCAACGTGGTTGGGACGGTGGCGGTTCTTGAAGCAGCGGCGAGGGCTGGAACTAAGAAGTTCATCTTCATTTCCTCGGGGGGTGCGGTCTACGGCGAAGCGCCTGTATTGCCTACCCCAGAGGATGTCCCTGCCAGCCCTATTTCTCACTATGGAGCCGCCAAGCTTGCCGGCGAACGCTATTGCCATGTCTATTACGTTACTACGGGCATGCCCTACACCATTCTGCGCTATTCTAACGTCTACGGCCCTCGCCAGAATCCAGACGGTGAGGCCGGCGTGACCGCCATCTTCGCCAACAAGCTGCTAAAAGGCGAGCAGCCGGTCATCTTTGGTGACGGGTCCAAGACCCGCGACTACGTCCACGTCAGTGACGTCGCTGCTGCGAACCTCATAGCCCTGGAGCGCGGCGACCTGGGTGTCTTCAACATAGGCACCGGCCGCCGCATAACCGACCAGCAGGTGTTTGAGGCCATTGCACGAGTGGTCGGCTATCAAGGTAGCCCTATTTACGACGACTTTCGTCCCGGCGAGGTCATGCATTCCTGCCTGGACTGGACCCGTGCGCAGAAAATTCTTGGCTGGCGGCCTGCCGTCGAGTTTGAAGAGGGTGTGGCCAGCGTGGTTGAGTACAACCGGCACACCTGCAAGTCGGCGGGCCCCGGCGTCCTGTGAGGTCTGCGTGTCAATCCGGCCGCTCAAGGCTACACGTCGAAGAGGCCCATCCGGCCCGCGGCCCGGCCTTCGTGCCAAACTACCTCCTCGCGCTGGCTACGACGCTATCACTGCCGTGCTACGGCTGGCGGTACCTTTTCCAGTGGTGGTTCTTACCTGTTGCTGCGAGCGTCATGGCCGGCGACACCGCGAAATGCCCACGCGCGTGGGGCGACACAACACCTTTTTCGCCCAAGGACACTCTCCAAGTGCGGCTGTGTCTTTCCTTGTGAGGACGTCGGCAAACTGCGGTTGCGTTGAGAAGCGTTCCGCCACAGTCAGTGCTTGTGGGAAAAACCGAGGCTAGGGACTCGAGGCTTCAGAGGCAACTTCTTCTGCTGACAGAGGCCGTGCCCAGATTTTAACCTCGTCTATGAGGCCATGGAAGGGGCCAGGCGTCTCACCCTTCGGCGGGTCGCCACCCCAGGCTTCCCAGCCGATGCGCAGGGCATGGTCGTTGGTGGCCAGCCTGGCGCCCGGCACCTCCCGGGCCGCATATTCCTTGCCGTCAAGGTAAAGTGTGACGCGCTTACCTTCTTCCACTACTGCGGCCACGTGCTGCCATTGACCTGGCGTCAGAGCAGGCGGGCCCGAGAAGTTGTACGATGTCCACTGGCCCTGAGCATCACAGGCCTCAAAGGTCAGGCTACCGTTCTGGACGCAAACCACAAAAGGAGTGCCGGCGTGGCCTGTCCGCTTCGCCACAATGCCCCAGCGCCCCTGGACTACCTCAGGGTATATCCAGGCTGCCACCGTAAAGTTTGTTAAGTTCAGGCCGTAGCAGGCATCGTCGGTGGAAACTTCAGCGTAGCCACTTCCATCGAGCTTCAGCGCCTGGCCGCGCTGTCCGGGGGCCAGGGTAGCACCGCCGCGCAGCAGGGCAGGAAGATTGAACCCGACGCTGGACGCCCCCGGGGAGGTGTTCGCAGCCCCAACTTCATCAAAGCTCCAGGCAGCAATGGGTTCTTTTTCGGACGCAGCGGCCGCTATTTTCTGCCGGTATTCCTCCAGCCTGCGGGCAATATCATCCACCTCGCGCACGCACTCGACAAACTTGTTGTTGCGGTACACAATCCCCACTCCGCCCTGCACCCGCAGCCCTGCGTCCGCCTTTTCGACGACATTCCCTTCCATCACCACGTTCTCGACGGCGGTCGGGTCGCCCTGGGCGAGAACTTCCAGGGAAGCGTTATTGTGCAAGTGATTTCCGCGGAATACCGAATTGAGGTTGACAGAGGGAGCAAAGCCCATGGCGGCAACGTGGGAGGGGCCTAAGACTCCCGCGCCCCAACTGTTGCCTTCAAGCACTTCGTTACCGAACCACTGGCAGTCTATGACGGGCTGGATGCCCCAGTAGTCCAGCGCCCAACCGTGGAAGCCGCCGGAGCGCCAGCAGCGGTTTTGGGCGCAGACGTGCTCTACTGAGGTGCCAAAAAATTGGATGGCTATGCCAGCGTCGTAGGTCTCGTTGTCGTAAAACACGTAGCGGCGGTGGAGCTGGGTGATGGTGACGAGTGTGGTGTGGTCGAACAGGGAAGCCCACGCGTCTGTAGACGCCAGCTCCACGTTGGTTATCCCCGGGCCTGTGAGGGGTTTGATCATCACGCGACGGCCCTCGTAGTCAACTACCTGGGCCACGAAGCCCCGCGCGCGTCCGCCAACCACAGCGAAAAGAGACCCCTTCCAGCGTCCTTCGAGGGCCGCGTCGCCAGCCAGCTCAACTTCCAGCAGGCCGTCGGCCCAGCGGGCGGCTGCCACCTGACCACGATACACGCCGCCGCCAGCGTCAGAAGTGAATGCTTCTCTGTCCCAGCCGTGCATTAGCTCATAGCGGTTGTGAGCCGTGTAAAAGTTGACTGTGTCCGTCTCCGGGCCATAAGCCGAATAGCTGCCGCCGGTGGACATGAGGTCGGCGCCGGTGATGGCATTGTCCACGATGACCACGTCGTTGCAGCCGTTAAAGTTGTACCAGCCCCAGCGACCATTGTAGAGGTGATTCCCCGCCACCAGCCCGCCCAAGACACGGTGGAAGTAGATGGACCGTCCGGAGCCGTAAACATCACAGTCAGCCACCACCACATCCGGGCCGCTGAAGCGAAGTGTGTCACCCCCGCCGGTGGAGAGTTGCAGGGACTTCTCGAAGCGCTCGGCGACCTGCTTGGGTTCAAGATGCCCCCTGTACAGGTCGGCGCGGACACGGACGCGCCGGATAGCCACGTGCCCAGCCCTGGTTGGGTCGGCGCTCATATCGCCCGCGATGACGTGGCGATGGGTTGTGACGAATAGGGTAAAGTCCAGGAGAGCAAAATGATGGCTACCTTGGACCCAGGCCTGGGGCGGGGTATCCGTTTCCGGAATGCAGATGGCCGTGAGGTCAACACCAGCTCCCCTCAGCAACGTGTAGGGAGGGATTTGCAGGGGCGCCGAGATGAAAAACCGCCCGCGCGGCAGGGAAACCACGGCCACGCCCGGGGCCTTAGCGGCTTCGTTCAGGGCCGCCTGAATAGCCGCCGTGTCGTCGGCGCTATCGGCCCCATCGGCTCCAAAGCCAGCAGCGTCAATCACCGTCGGGCGAACCTCAGGATAAGGCCGCCGTGTGACCGCTCCCGCGTCAGCGGGCTGTTCACGCCGGTCCAGGTCGTAGACCTGACTGGGCAGCGTGGTGCGCGGCACAATCCGCACGCTGTACTCGCTCATGCCCCATGAGGAGGCAGGCCCCTTCCCGTTATGGAGGGCGATAATTCCAGTCGTGCCGGGCTTGAGCGTGTCAGGCAGGCGTACTGCGACGTGCCATGGTGCGGCCTCCTGCACGGCCAGGTCCACGGGTTGGCCGGAGGGCCTGGGTATGAACAAGACTTTTGGCTTTCCGTCGCCCAGCGTCAGACAGCGGCCCGTAATTCGCAGCCATCCGCCGGGTGAGGCAAAAACCAGCGGCGGCGGCCCACCAGGCTTTCGCGGTTCTGACGGCCCGCCTGCATCGCCCAGAAGCCACCAGACTTCAGGGGCATTGAGGCGGACGGCAGCCACCGGCGTAAGCTTCTCACCGTCTTTCCGGTATATCGAAGCCACGTAAACCCCCGGGCCGCCCAGGTCCGGTAGTTCAAAGAGGAGGGCGGAATCAGAAGCCTGGAGCATTTGGGCCATTTTTGTAGGCTTGCGCGCTGGAGCCGACGCCACTGGCGCAGGGAGACCCGGTTTGCCGTCGGCCAGCCGCTCCACGCCCACGACAAGCTCCTCCGCCCTTGGAAAAACGCCGGAAAGCAACGTCACTTCGCCTGGCGCGACCGGCGCCGAGGCCCAAAAAACTGCTGTTGGCCCGTTAGCCGCCGCCAGGCACAGAGAAATCATCGCCAGCATTGTCATGCGCCATCACTCCTCTGCGGCAGAAAGACATATGCTTCCTGCGAGCCCGGAGCAAGGTGCCGCGGGTCCGTTGGTGCAGCCTTTGTGGTCCCCAACAGAGCTTTCTTTCCCGGTGCAGGTACTCCTTGCGCGGTCTGAGAGTGTGGAGTCCAATGGTGGCCAGGCCGGGACTAGTCGGCTTTCTCAGGAGTCTGTTGCAAACGTCGCTTTCTCGGCCACCACACAAAGACCACAAGTAAAAGCTTGGGCACACGGTGTTGTACGCTTTCTTCACCCTGCATAAGCCAACACCAGCTTTCGCAACGGTCTCCTTAGGGGAGACCGCTGCGAGCAAGGTTTCAGGCCGTCCCAGACGGGGACTGAAACAAAAGCCTGAGAGAGTTGAACAGTCCTGTAGTGCTCAGAAGTATGCGGTTTTCTAGAGAGACTGTTGCAGAAGTTACTACAGCGCCTCGGAGATGCGCTCCGAGGCAAAAGGTGGGACACAGAGCTTTGTACACTTTTGCGGCCCTGTAAAAGCCACCATCGGGTTTGGGGCCAGGCCACTAAGGTGATTCCCCGGGCATTACTTCTTTCTGCCCGAAACAAAATCCTGAGTAAACTGAATACCCCTGCGGTGTCCCCCATGATTGACCGGTCGGGTAGAGATGCCTATAATCCGCTGCGGCATCGCCTCTTGCAGAGGCGATTCCACCCAAACGAAGAGGGGGACGGCACCGATGAAGACAACCCCGCCTGCGGTGTTAGTAGGCATCGCTTTCTGTACCGTGTTGGCCCTCACCCTCGCCGGCTGCGGGGGAGACACAGAGGCCTACCTTTATCTGAACGTGCGAGAACGTCCTTCATGGGGACCAGACGGGCGGATAGCCGTATCTGCCGTGGGCGGCGACGGGAACCTGTACATCTGGACCGTCAGTGAGACGGGCGGTAGTACGAGACTGATGACCCCTGCCCCTACCAAGGTCGGCGACCCTGCGGGCGGCACGCATCCGGCCTACAACCGTGCGGGGGACCTGCTTGCTTTCTGCGGCCGACGGGCTGCCACTCCTGTCATCTACACGATGCAAAGCACCACCGGCGAAGCCGGCGGGTTGACCGCAGTAACAGACCCCAACGCAGGCAACGGCCGCGACCAGCAGCCCTCTTGGGCTCCTGACGGCCAAACCATCGTCTACTCCAGCAACCGCACGGACGGCGACTATGACCTCTGGGTTGTGACGGTGGGCAATGCAGCATCAGCCCAGCGGTTGACCGGCGCACAGGACCCGAACTTCTATGAGCTGTGGCCCTGTTACGATCCCCAGGGCAGCGGACGGATTGTTTTTGAAAAACGCGATCCGGCCAACACTTCCTCCCATATCTATATCCGGAACACCGACGCCAGCCTCACCGGGCCCGTGGTTGGCCAGGCCGCGGACGGCTTCCACGACGGTGCGCCTGCCTGGTCTCCGGACGGCACCCAAATCGCCTTTCACTCCGACCGCGGCGGCAATTACGATATTTGGGTCGTCAATGTGGACGGTACCGGCCTCACCAGGCTCACCTCGGCCGATGAAAACGAAGGGTTCCCTGTATGGAAGCCCGACGGATCACGCATTGCCTTCGTCCGGGGCATGGAAGTCTGGACGATGGACCGCAACGGCGGCGACCAGAAGCGCATCACGCGGGTGTACCGGTAGGCCATTTCGCGCCTTGGGCACGCGCAGGCGTGCGCAGTACAAGCGGCCAGGGGGCCAGATTTCCCTGGCCGCTAAACTTTTGCCAAGGCCGCTGCCTCATCCCAGGTGGGTAGCTGGTCGAGGGTCGGGGGCCTGCTGATTTTGAGAGCAGCAGCGGCAGCAGCTAGCCGGGCTGCCTGGTGGGCATCCAAGCCTTTGAGCAGAGCCGCTACCAGGCCAGCATGGAAGGCGTCTCCAGCGCCGATGTCGTATCTGACTTCCACCTGATAAGCTGGCACAAAGGTGACCTCGCCGCGGATGCAAACCCAGGCCCCAGAGGAGCCGGCCGTCACGGCTACCACGCTCGGCCCCAAGGCGCTCACCTGGCGGGCCGCCGCTTCCTGGAAGTCCAGGCCCGTGATGATAGCTGCCTCTTCGGCATTCATGATGGCTACATCGGCTGTGGATATAGCCTGGCGCTGGGTTGGAACCAGTTCTGTCTCCCGTCCGGCCCATCCGCTCGCACGGTAGTTCACAGCGTAAACCACCAGGCAGCCGGCCTCTCGCGCGAGGCGAGCGGCTTCGAAGGCCGCGGACCGCAGCGGCTCGGCCCTAACGGTGGCTTCCGAGAAGTCGAAGCATTGTGCACCCTCAAACCATTCTTTTCGCACTTCCGCGGGTGCCAAAGCCCCAAGGGGGTCGCAATAGCCCGGGAAGCGGTAGAAGTAAAAGGTCTTGGCGCCTCTGCGGTCCATCCAGCAGAAAGAAACGGTCGAATATTGCCCAGGAGTGGCAGCGACATAGCGCACATCTATTCCCAGCCTGGCTAGCCTGGCGCAAAGCCATTCTCCCCATTCATCCGCGCCCACCCGGCTGATAAGGCTGACGCTGATGCCCAGACGGCAGGCCGCTACCGCGAAGTTGGTCGCCGCGCCCGACGGCAGGGGAAGCAACAGGTCAGCCTCACGCAGAGGTTCTCCCTCCTCCACGGGCGTCATCTCAACCATTACGCTGCCCATCGTCACAAGCTGGGGGGAGGGGGAATTCTGTTGTGCCACGCAGCCACGCTCCTTTATTGGTCAATGCTTCCGGCCAACCAAGACCAACTGTGCGTGGTCGCCCGTGAAGGGCGTGCCCGCGAAATCGCCGTACATGGCCTCTACGGATAAGCCTGCTGCCTCAAAAGCCTCCGCAAGCTCCTCAGGCCCGTACAGGCGGATTGATGCCGTGTAAATCACCTCGCCTGTGGAGGGCAGAGACCAGGTTGTGTGCAGGCGCCGGGTAGTTGTGTCGTACCGGCTTGAGCAGCTAACCACTCGGCCGTCCAGTAGCGTGTCCAGCTCCCGGTAGGGGGCCGTGAGAATTTCTGTTGTCCGGTTGCGCGTATCCAGCAAAAAGACTCCTTCGGGGCGCAAACAACGGGCGGCTTCCCTGAGTACGCGGTAATTGTCTTCGTCGTCCTTCATATACCCGAAGCTATTGAATAGCATCAAGAAGGCGTCGAAGGTCGCGTCGGCAAAGGGTAGTTGCTGCATCAGGCCTGCAACAAGAAAGCCGTCGGCTCCAGTGCGAGAGATAGTATCTGCTGCCAGTCTCAACATCATGGGAGAGGCGTCGAGGCCGACCGCCACGCATCCGTGCTCCGCCCATGTCGGCATGTGGCGGCCTGGCCCGCATGGTATGTCCGCCACAACCATACCCGGCCGCAGCCCTACTAGCTGCGCCACCTGCTTCGCCTCCCAGCGGGAGACTTCTGCATCCGGGAACCTGCCGAGCCACAGACAATCAGGGCTGGCGAAAAACCTTCGCCACCACGGCCCGCTGTTATCTCCACAGACTTCGTTTCTCGGGCAAGGCGACATGAAAAGCCTTCACTCCTCGGGTCTTCTTTCTGGTCTGGTTCTGATGCCGACCACTCCTGCTGCTGGAAAAGCTGTTGCTACGGCGAACAGACCCCATGCACGGACAATGTTCGGTCTTTTCAAGGTTTTGTTTCGGGCGAGTCTCCGGTTGGCTGCAAAATCTCTTACCACACCGCGATCTTTTGCCAGGGGAACCGTTACAAGAGTCGCTTTTGGGCCACTAGGAGCAATCGCAGGTACAAGGTCGAGTGCACGGCGTTCTCTAGTCTCTTCGCTCGTAATAAGTCAACGCCAGCTTTTGCAACAGCCCCAGGTGAGTGTCGGAAAACTTGTTTCGGCGTGGCTGCCATTCCGTGCAAGGTGCAGGTTTGCGCCCACAAGGCATATTCCTTGGGCGCGACACACTCGTGAAGTAGTGGTTTTGCCGCAGTCACCTGGTAGAATCAACGTAGACTGTTGCAAAAGTGACTTTGCCGGCCGCCAGAGTAAATCGCAGGTAAAAAGTCGGTCGTGCAGCGTTGTGCATTTTCCTCGGTGGAGGTAAGCCGACACCAGGTTTTGCAACAGTCTCCAAAAGGCCTGCCCTGCACGAAACAGATTGCGACAAGAACAAAGGTTGCACCCCTGTTTTTCACAAGATCCGGTGTATATCTATAAAGCGATCGGCCGGAGAGGGCTCCTCTTGCTCTTCGAGCCACCGGCTAAGGGGGATACCCGCCTGGGCTGCGACGAGGGCGAGAAGACTGGCCGTCTCGCCGTCGAATCCTCCGGGCCGCTCGCGAGCGCACAAAAGGCACCCCAGGGGGCCGTGAGGTCCCGGGATGCACAAAGCGACGGCCCCCGCCAGGCCAAGGGCTGCGAGATGGTCGTCCATAGCTGGCGTGCCGAAGAGCAGGTCGGCGGCCAAGACGGGCCGGTCCTCAGCCATGGCCGCGGTCAGCAAGGGTGATGCAGGCAGCACCCAGCCCTCCATGACTCCTATCCCCGAGCCCCAAGCTGCCGCTACCTGAAAGTATCCGGAGCGGTGAGCCAGCACCGCGGACAGGTCAGCGCTGCTGAGCCGCGCCGCGGTCTCACACAGCACCTGCAGCGCTACCGTTGGCTCATGGGCGGCAGAGAGCTTTTCGGGCAGGGCCCGAAAAACAGCAAGGCTTGTCTCGGCGTGCCCAACCTCTCCCTGCAGGCTTGCCCGATGGGCCTGAAGCTGCTGGGCCAGGGCCGCGAGCTCCGCGGCAAGCCGCAGATTTGAGAGTACCACTTCTCTTTTTTCCAGGCCGCGCCGCAGGGCCTGTAGTAGCTGCTCGCACGTAAAGGGCTTGCACAGATACTCATAAGCCCCCAGCCGCAGCGCAGCGACAGCGGTATCAAGGGACGCCAGGCTTGTGGTAACAATGACCACCGCCTGCGGATCCCTGTCGCGAATCTCCTCCACCAGGCTCAGGCCGTTGCCATCGGGCAAAAAGATATCCACCACGGCAGCCGGGAAGCTCTGCTCAGCCAGGAGGGCACGGGCCTCAGCGGCTGACGTCACGCCCAGGGGCTGATATCCGGCTTCTACCAGCTCGTGGCACAGGTCGGCCCGCGTCTGGTCCTCCCCGCCGACCACCAGCACAGCGGTGGGTTCAGCCGACGAAGGCGTCCTCATGGTCGCGACACGGCCGTGTGCCTCCACCGCGCTTGTGGCGGGGCTGCGGGGTATTATCTGCCGCTGTACTGCTGGCGGCCGCCTGTGATGCAGCCCCCTTTGTAGCACCGAAACGCAGACCGCGCCCTGCCCACCCCGCCCGCCGGACCGCCGTGGAACATTGCAGCTTGTGTCCTCACCAGTTCCGCTGCTCGAGACACTGTGTCTACCCAGAAGCTCCCCGGACGGTCGCTCAGTCGCCCGAAGGAACCCAGACCGAGGGCGCTACAGCAAAGGGCATGGGCAGGTCGCCGCGCGGGTCGCTCCATTCGGTGTAGACCTTGCTCACGTAAGCTGCTGATGGCCCACGCCGCAGCTCTTCCAGGAGTCGCTGTAGCGCCTCTGGCGGCCCCTCAGCGAGCCCCTCTACCTCGTCATGGCCCCGATTCCGCACCCATCCCGACAGCCGCAGGCTATTGCCACCGCGCTGGGCAAAGAAACGGAAGCTCACACCCTGGCCGCGGCCCGAAATGACCGCTCTGAGCCGTCGTTTGGGTTGTGTCTCCGATTTATGCGCGCTCAACCTGACATCGGCGG
>JANZZA010000744.1 GCA_026419655.1 Armatimonadota bacterium
GACTGGTTCGCTCGCCTGATGGCTGGTCGGGCAGTGGCTGCACGGCGGCTCAAGCTGGCGACCCGCACTGAAGCCACCGCTGAGTACCTGCGCGAGCTCTTCCGCTGCACGCCCGCCGTTGAGGCTGCCCGCGACCGCGCGTTGGTGCTACGAGAACTAGCGCCGCTAATTGCAACCTTCGATAAAGACCTGGCGATTGAGGCATTGCAGAAGGCCATCGAGACGGCGCACCTGATTCCGGAGCACCTGGTGCGCGCCACTGCACTAGCTGAAACTGGCCTAATGGCTTCCAGTCTCGATACTCAACTGGCAGCTAAAGCTTTGACCGAGGCTGTCAGCGCTTGGCAGTTGGCAGCCCCGGGCACTGAGCGCGACCTCGAGGCGGCAGAGATAACTCGCGGCTGGGCCGCCATAGACTGGGAGCAAGCACTCGGCCTCGCTGCGACCATCGCCGAGCCCCAGGCCCAAGCACATGCGCTAAGGGCTGCCGCTGAGGAAATAGCCCTCCGGGACCTGGACAAGGCCCTGGTGGTCGTGCAACAGTGCAGCTTGCGTGAGTTAAGGGCTGTGGCCCTCGCAGCGGTAGCAGCCGAAACGGCGACGAAGCGCCCGGACTTAGCAGCCTTCCTGGCGCAGGAGGCCATAGCCGCCGCAGCCGATGCACCACAAGCCTTACGAGACTGTGTGGCAGCCTCAGCCGCTGCCGCGATAGCACCGTCTAATATAGAGAAGGCACTTGACGTAGCGGCCTCGATCAGCTCGGAAGAGGCCCGCGCGGAAGCAACCGTTGCTGTGGCAGTTACCCTTGCACCCAGCGACGCAACGCGCTCTCTGAACATCCTTGCTGACCTCGACCGCCCCGAACTGGCCGAGCCAGTCCTGCCCGAAATCCTATATTGGCTGGCCCAGAAAGACGCGGAGAGGGCCGTCAATACTGCTAAGACCCTTCTCGAGAAATACCTACGTGTGCTCGCACTGCTGCGCGTATTCGACGCTATAAACGAAAGGGCCGAGACCGGCCAATGAATAATAAGGAGGAGAACACTCTTGACGCACCGGGAACGTTGGCTCGCCCACCTGCATTTCGAGCCGGTTGACCATGTGCCTGACGAGGAATTTGGCTACTGGGACGGCACTTTCCGGCGGTGGCATCAAGAAGGATTGCCGGCCGAGATCACCGACAATGCAGCAGCGGATGCTTTCTTCGGCTTCGCCCCTCGCGCGGGGGTGCCCATAAACTTCGACCTGATGCCTCCTTTCCCATACGAAGTGATCGAACGCGGCGAAGACTACGTCATCGTGCGCGACGGCGCCGGAGTGGTTTCCAAGGCCTTCACCGATGGCCACGAAACTATCCCGCAGTACCTTGACTTCCCGCTCAAGGGGCGACGGGAGTGGGAAGAACTTTTTAAACCCCGGCTCGACCCAACGACTCCGGGACGCTATCCCGCTGACTGGGATGCCCACGTAGAGCGGCTGAACAACGCCGACGCGCCGGTGGTAGTTTTCGCAGGCAGCCTGTTTGGATGGCTGCGCAACTGGGCTGGCTTTGAGGGCATCTCCTACCTGATTTACGACGACCCCGGCCTCTTCGAGGAAATGGTCGAGCACCTGTGCTGGTTTTCGTGCAAGCTGATAGAGAGAGCCGTCAAGGATATTCGCAAGATTGACGCCGGAGCCTTTTGGGAGGACATGTGTTATCGGGCCGGCTGCATAATCTCTCCGAAAATGTTCCGCCAGTACCTTACTCCGCGATATAAGCGCATTACGGACCTGCTGGCAGAAGCAGGCTGCGATATCAATTACGTGGACTGCGACGGCAACATCAACGAAGTGGTAGACTGCTGGCTGGACGGCGGCGTGAACTGCATGTTTCCGGTGGAAGTAGGCGCAGGGACAGACCCGCTGGAATTGCGACGCAAATACGGCCGGCGGTGCTTGATGATGGGCGGTGTCGACAAGCACGCACTGGCGCGAGGGCGGGAAGCGATAGATGATTACCTCGACCGGATCCGAGAGCCTGTTTTGGAGGGCGGCTGGATACCGCACGTAGACCACCGCGTGCCCGCCGACGTTTCCTACGCCGACTACCTGTATTACCTGCAACGTAAGCGCGAAATCTTCGGCATACCACAGCCTGAACCCTGGGAAATCCGCAAGGCCCGGGCCGAAGGACACGTGCCGGAAGCCCCAAGTGTGGTTCACTTCGATGAACGGGAGCAGGAAGAGAAACGGCTCCAGGAATGGCTGGAGCAACAAGACAAGGAGGAAAGCCAATGACCACCTTAGCTTCAGGACCTTTGCGCAGCCTCTTATATCCGCGCCGGGCGCGCAGCAAGCGCATCAGCAGCTACGACCGCACTGGCGGCAATGCTGATTGGTGGCTGCTGGAGCCGTGGACAAACACCGCAATCGCAGAAATCACCGGTCCAGGATGCATCACCCACATCTGGATGACTGGCTACCAGGAAAAGCCATACTGGCCGCGCCGCCTCGTGCTACGCATGTACTGGGACAACGAGGAACAGCCGAGCGTCGAAGTGCCCCTGGGTGACTTTTTTGGTGTCGGCCATGGCGAACGAGCAGCCTTTGAGTGCATCGCCATGAGCCAGACCGGCACAGCCTTCAACTGCTGGTGGCCCATGCCCTTCGGCCAGTCGGCACGAATCGAGATAGCCAACGACTCCGACGCAGCACAGATACTGTATTTCTACATTGACCACGAGTTGTATGACGAAGCTATTGACACACCCCTACGCTTCCACGCTCAGTGGCGCAGGGAGAATCCTTGCGATGGTTTTGCACCTGAGACTAGCGTCTCGGATCCACAGATCAATGCAACACCAAACCTTGACGGAGCAGGAAACTACGTCATTCTTGAAGCCGAAGGTTGCGGGCATTACGTCGGCTGCAACCTCTCAATCCACAACGAACGTGGGCAATGGTGGGGCGAGGGCGACGATATGATTTTCATTGACGGCGAGCCCTTCCCCCCATCCCTGCACGGCACGGGCACTGAGGATTACTTCAGCCATGCCTACGGTATGCAAGACCAGCGCGGTTTGTTCAATGGGACGTCCTTGTTTAACCGAGAAAGCAAAGATTGCGAAGGTAAATGGACGGTGTACCGGCTACATGTCCTGGACCCGATTTGCTTCAACAAGAGCATCCGGGTAACCATCGAGCACGGCCACGCCAACCATCGCAGCGACGACTACAGTTCCACGGCGTACTGGTACCAGACCGAGCCACACAAGCCTTTCCCGCCGCTGCCGGACGTGGCCGGGCGGTTGCCGAGAGACGCACAAGAATAGATAGGGGGCCGAGCGGGCTGGACGCTCGCCGATTGCGGGAGGTGTCAGGGCGTGCTAGTGCTCTACGAAAACGCTCTCCGGGCACCGCAGCCGCTCATAGACCGCGCTATCGCCGACCGCCAGCATCTTAACCGCATGGAGTTCGAGGACTGGCTGCGCCGCCAAGTCAACGACTACCAGCAGCGCAAGCAACAATACTGGCGGCCGGACTTTTCCTCACCCGACGCCTACCTTGCCTCAGTGCAGCCCAACCGCCAGCGGTGGCGCGAAGCCCTGGGCGTTTTCCAGCCGCGAGATGACAACCTGAGCGGTGAGATACATCCGTTCCTCGAAGATGACGAGATAGTCGGGCAATGGGTCGAGGTGCGGCTGGACGACGGGCTGTGGGCACGAGGGGTCTTTGCGCGGCCGAAGGATGCCAAAAAGCCGTTACCTCTGGTCGTTGCTCACCACGGAATCTCTTGTTCCCCCGAACACGCCTTTGGGCTTGTCCCGTCGGCTAGCGAATATGCCGCCTTCGCCCAGAAGCTAGTGCGGGATGGCTATGCGGTCCTTGCGCCGCTACAGACTACGACGCCGCGTTACCGCGCCCGGCTAGAGCGGTTGTGTCGCATCCTGGGCTTCACTCTTCACGGCGTCGAGGTGGCCAAAATCTCGCGGCTATTGGACTGGGCGGCCGCACGACAAGACGTGGACGCCGAGCGGATGGGCATGTGGGGCCTGAGCATGGGCGGCCTTTACACCATAATCACCGTCCCGGTGGAGCCTCGGCTGAAGCTCGGCATCATCTCAGCTTTTTTCAACCACCGACCCAATAAGCTCGCAATCGAAGACCCCCGCTACTCGTGCTATCTGCCTTTGGACGAGGAAGCCATCTTCATCCCCGGCTGGCTGCGAGAATTCTCAGACGCCGAGCTCCTTGCCCTGTTTTGCCCGCGCCCGGTGCAGATACAGTGCGGCAAGTGCGATGGCGTGCTCTGGTGGCCGATGGTTGCTGAAGAATTCGAGCGCGGCCGCGCGTACTACGAAGCGCTTGGACTGAGGGAACGATGTGAACTTTGCCTGCACCACGGCGGTCACGAGATAGTCTACGATGCGGGGCTGGAGTTCTTGCGTCGGTGGCTTTGACCCAGGTACAGGGTGCAGTAGCCGGCCGACGCTATCCGGCTTCGGCCAGAGCCTACCACCGCCGGCAAACACCAACTGCCAGGGGACTTCTTTGAGGTGAGTCATGCAAAACTCGCCTCGGCGTAGCTGCCGGTGTGTGTACGGGACGGGTCGGCGTGTGCAATTTGTACATTACGGGCGCGGGACGGTCGTGAAACGACCGTTTTGCAGCAGTCACCTGAACAGAAAACTCTTGTGCGAAGGGACGCCCCGGATGCGGAAGGCCCGCTCCCGAAGTTTTCCGCCACAAAGCCGCTTCGGAGCTGACGGTGGCATCCAAAGAGACGGCTGGGACAGGCTCGCGGGCAAGCGAGTAGTGGTATAGACGATGGTACCTTGCGCCGACCAGCGGAGCGCGGCAAAATACTGTGGTAGATACGGCGTGTCTGTGTAATGCCTGGTCCCCTGAGCACTATGAAGCAGACGACCCTACTAGTAACTCTAGTAGCTACCATGACCCTACCGGCGGGAGGTTGCGCCCCAGGGGCGATCCCAAGTCACCTGCGCCCACACCTGTACGACCACGCCCCTGCGGTTCTGCTGGAACCTATCGGTGACGGCGACCTGCTCAAGGGCTGGAGCACCGACGATGAAAAGGTGCTCTGCGCCGAACTTGAGGCCAGTGAGCTACACCAGCGCGTGGTGAAGATAGCCGTGCTGCGAGGTGCTGGCCTGAAGCTTGCCGCCATTAAGTTGCAGGCCGGCGAGTGGTCCACGGGCCGTTTCTCGCTCAGGAGTCTGCACGAGGATGCGCTGCGCGTTATGCAGGTGGCCTTCGATGGGGCTGTGCAGTGTGACCACCTGGACTTGTGGGCGGCCGTCGCATGGCGCGGAGAGGACGGAGAAACCTGGCACTGGCCCCTTTTTTCCCTGAGCACTTGGCGCGAAAGCTACCACCGGGCGCGTGCCGCGTCTGGCTCGGCCCAAGACTTACTGGCGCGAGTATCCCTCATCCGTTACGACCCGCTCCTCCTCGACTATGTGCTGGACCCTGCTGAGCGAGTACCGGAAGCTATCACGCTGCCCATGCCGAACTTGGACGCCACGGGTGGCATCACGGGAGAAACAACACGCAGCATTTGTGAGGCCATGCGAGCTGGGTCGCCTGCCAGCAATACAGTCGCCATTACCCTCGATGACGGCCCTCATCCGGTCATCACGCCACTGATTTTGCGTGTGCTGCAAGAGGCTAATGTCAGGGCTACGTTCTTCCTAGTTGGAGAGAAGATTCTCCAGTATCCGCAGCTCTTCCGCGACATTGTCACAGCCGGCCAGGAAGTCGGCAATCACACCTTCACTCACCGCAGGCTAACGAGGCTGACGCCAGCCGCCATCCGCGCGGAGCTGTACGAGACGACACGCCTTATGATGCGCTTGGGTGCTCCACCATGCAGGATTATGCGACCGCCAGGGGGAGATTTCGACGAGGCGGCTCTCAAAGTCTGCTGCGAGCAGAGGCTGCTGCCTGTTTTCTGGACGCGGAATACCGGTGACTGGAAGGGACGCCCCGTGCGTGAGGTGGTGCGGTCGGCGCTGCAAGACGTACGGCCCGGAGATGTAATTCTGCTTCACCAGGGCGGCCCTGACTGCGTGCCAGCCTTAGGCGAAATCCTCGCCGGCCTGAAGGCAATGGGACTCCAGCCCGGATGCGTGGGCGACATTCTGCCCGGCGCGCCACTGTTCACAGGCAATGCACGCCAGGTCCTCGCCCAACTGCGCGCCAACCGATGCCTGGTCAACGAGTAGCCGGCGGCTAATCTCTACTTACGTACCCGCGGTTTATACGTGCCGTCGTCTGGCTTTTGCCCGCGCCTCAAGGATACCTTCTTCCCTACGCTTCTGGGAGACTTCTCTAAAAGTCGCTCTGCCAGCCGTCAGCCTAGAACGCAGATAAAAGCTGACGCAGGCAGCCGTGTACACTTTTCCGCACCTGGATGGTCCGACACCTGCTTTTGCAACAGTCCCACTAGGACACGTCCATTCCAAGCAGCTTCTCCAGTTCCCTCATTCTGGCCGGGTCTTTGATTCCTGGGCGTTGCTCCAAGCCACTGGACAGGTCCATGCCGAAGGGCCGGACTGTCTCCCAGACCTCCACCAGGTCGGCTACGCTGAGGCCTCCAGCCACGAGGCAAGGCAGCGGCGAGGCCGCAACAAAATCCCGGGCGAAGGCCACGTTCAAGCGGGGAGAGGCTTGTGGGCCTCGTCCCCCCGCACGGGTGTCGAGTACTATCCGCGCGACGCCCGCCTGCGATAGTTCCTGTACTTCGGACAGCATGCGCCCAAGGTTCTGTTCTGTCGTGTCATCGCCCGCTACCAAGGCACGCCAAATCTCCATCTCTGAAGGCAGTTCCCGACGCGCCTCTGCTACTGCCTCTACTCTCTCTGAGCCGTGGAGCTGGAAAGCAGCCGGGCGGGCTGCATGAGCAATAGAATTCATGTCCGCGACGGGCATGTCCACCACGACGAAAACCACGGGCTTGCGAGCAGCCCGCGACAGCACAACGGCAACGTCACGACCGACGGCCCGCGGAGAGGGCGCCTCAACCACCACGCCAACCCACTCGGCCCCTGCCCTCTCTGCCAGTCGCAGGTCGCGCATCAGCGTCAGTCCACAGACCTTCACCCGCACGACTTGTGGCCCACCTAACAATCCTCGCGCCGTACGTGCCAAGCAGGTGCTGGGCGCTCCAGCCGCCGGCGCTAATCCTCGATGACAGCATCAACCATAACATCCCGGATGCCGGGGAAGCGCCGGATCATCTCCACCATGTCAGCCAGTACTTTGCGCAAGTCCACTCCACGCGATTCCGGCGTGCGGGACCGTCTGATCCGGCCGCCGACGTAGCAAACGTGGTTTATCACACTTATGGTCACCAATGACGGGTCAATGGGCAGTTTGTAGACCTCACGCAGTATGCGCCGTGAAGCCTGCTTGTCTTCGAGTGGCACCCCTGTCCCCCCTCGGCCGAGATTTGCCTATTCCAGATTCAGACGCCGACAGCCAGCCTCGCGGCCAGGAATTCTGGCAGTCCCGCCGCTATGATTCCCTGCTGGGCGGCACTGACATTATAGGGCACGCGCCGGTAACTCACTGCCCCAGCGGTGGTGTCATAAATGGCAAAGGCGGCAGCGCTCATGCCGTCGCGTGGCTGGCCTACCGCCCCTGGATTGATCAGATACGTCTTCCCCTCCTCAAGCTGCACCACGCTATCTTCGCCGGCAAGGAAAAGCTGCGGGAGGTCTTTGCTGTCGGGAACGTATTCAAACCAGCTAGCAACGTGGGTGTGCCCGAAGAAGGCGATGGGAGTGGTCATGTGGCGGAAGCTCAGCATGGCTTCGCGCGGAGTAGTAGTGTAGAAGTCAGGGTCGGGCACTGACCCGTGGCAAAGGGTAGAGAAATTTTCGATGCGCAGAGGTTCGAGGGATGCAAGAAAATCGCGGTTCTCTGCAGCGAGCTGCTCCCGCGTCCAGATTATGCACTGGCTTGCGGCGTTGGTGAACCAAATCTCCCGGCCTGGGTAGACAGCCGCCTCATCGTGATTGCCGCGCACCGTGATACCGCCAAGCGATGCCACCACCTGGCAACATTCATTAGGGTATGCGCCGTACCCGACCACGTCGCCCAGACACACGTAAACGTCTATGTGCTCGGACGTCAGGGCTTCGAGGACTGCCTCCAGGGCATGGATATTGCTGTGGATATCAGACAGCAGGGCGTATCGCATGGTTTTCCCTCGGCTGGGTGCGAAGCGCAAAGGAAACGCGCTAGTTGTACCTCCCCCGCGGCTTGCACGACAAGCCACCGGCTGACAATGTAGATATCTTCGACCGGCTCGCCGCCTATCCCAAGCCCCGCAGCTTGCCTATTCTGGCGCTTCGCGCCGGAGTCTTGCAAGTTGTCCAGACACGCAGCCAGCCAGCGCTCGATGAGACAAGTTTCTACATTTCTTGCACGGCCAGATAGCAAAAGCAAACTTGGCGCTATAAGTTCGGGGGCCTGTCGCGACAACTCGCTAAGCACAGCGAGCTGATTCCTGGCAAGGGTCGCGGACACGGCCTCCAGGAGCCCCTTAACAGCGGCATGCGCGCTGGCTATCTCAGCGCCGGCCATCCTCACCTGCCCCAATAGCAAGCCAGCCCGAGCCGAGTTAAGCTCGCCTAAGGGCTGGCCGCGGCCCGTAGCCAGCAATTCGCCCAGGACAGCCGCAAGCATTAGTCCCGCTCGACGAGCTCCCACCAGAGCCTTAGCTACGTGGTGCGCGTTGGGCTTGGACTCCACCATCCGCAACCGATATTCTGCCTCGTAGCCCTCATCCAGCACCGCCCCCAGGCGGTTCAACTCGGCCACAGCAGCCGCCAGCAGGCCCCAGTATCGCCAGTCGTGGAGCTCTGGCCCGATGGCCTGGGCGACTAGAAAAGCCTGCTGGATGCGTTGGTCGTCCCGAAGGGCCTCCAGCCTCTCCAACAAAACCTTGTGTGGCTGGCCTCGGGAGGGTAACTTTACACGCACCTCCGCCAACCGGCGGACCTCAGCCTCGAGAGCCTTGGCCTCAACTCGCGCCCAAAACCCATGCGAGGGCCAAGCTGCACACCGCCTAGCTAGCGCCAGGGCCGTGGCAGGCCTGCCACGGCCACGAAGTGCCAGAAACACCCTCCACGCCAACAGCGGGTTGCTGGCCAGCCACTCGCACATTCTCCTTTCTGCAGCCCGTGAGCGGTTTTCAGGGTCGGGGTGGGTGGCGAAGATGCGGTCAAGCCATGGGTTGGAGCGAGGCCGCAAACGGTCAAGAAAGGTCTTCAGGCCGGCCGGGTCGTAGCCGGCCTGTCCTGCGAGAACCAGACCCGCGGCGTCCGCCTGAGCTTCCTGGCGGCGGGAATGTCTCAAAGAATTCAGCACGCCCGCAACGAGGACAGCGTCAGCCGCGCCTTCTGAAGTTCTCCGAGCCATGCCAGCGACACTGAGCCAGAGTAACTGGCGTAAGACGAGCCGTTGAAAGTCACGGTTTTCCATGTGGGCCATCTCATGAGCAAGGACGCCCGCCAGCTCATCAACGCTCGATGCATGAGCCAGCAGGCCGCGATACACATAGATATAACCCCCGGGCAATGCCAAGGCGTCTACTCGCGGGCTGTCGAGGATTCTCAGGCGATACGGCATGGACCTGGAGCGCAGAGAAAATTGATCAGCAGCCACACTAGCAAGCAAGGCCGACGCTTGCTCTCCTTGCCAGACGCCGAGGTTGCGCTCCAGGGCTTGGGCCGCCATGCTTCCTACACTCCGCTCGAGGCTGTCGAGAAAATCTGCCCGTGCTGGTCTCATGAGCGCCAGCAGCATTGGAAACACCATGAGGCGCGCCGCCCGTCGCATCGCCGTACATTGTACGACACTCGGCCCCTTTTCTTCTCCAACGTTTCTCCGTTGCGGGCGGCCACCGTCGTCCACAATCACATCATTGTCCGCCCGTGCCAAGGTTTCTGTTTTGCGGAAAACTGCCTCTTATCTCTTACCTGTGGCCACTTGCGCAGGCAGCCACGGTTTTACAGCGGTACTGAGTTTTCTGAGGAGTGGGTGAGCAGCAGGCAGGGCGAATATTGCAGGTCGTCAAGTCCGCGAAGAAAGTCACGGTGCCACCCTCCTCGGGCCACTCTGCCGCTTGTGAAAACCACCGGGACGAAAAGAGGATGGAAAAGTTCGAGGAGCGGACTGCGGGGAAGGGCTTTTTCGCAGGGTTTCGTCAAACGAATTTTGCGATAGGCGCTTCGAGAACCGGTGCACCCTGTTATCAATGAAAGCTCTCCGGCAACAGAGCAGCCGCCGCACACTTGCTAGGTGACGTGCGCGCCGATAGACTGTGAGGTGATGGGGCGCATCATCGGAATCGGCCTGGATTTAGTCGAAGTGGCGCGGATTGCCGAGCTGCGCGGGCGCCACGGCGAGCGTTTCGAGCGCCGTATATTTACTGATGCGGAGCTGGCTGCCGCGCGCATAAGCGATGCCCGCGACGAGCGGGTGGCTGCACGGTTTGCGGCCAAGGAGGCCGTCATGAAAGCCCTCGGCACGGGCTGGGCGCAGGGTGTGGGTTTCAAACAGATCGAGCTCTTCAGCCTGCCGTCCGGCCAACCCGTGGCTAAGCTGAACGGCGCCGCTGCCCGACGGGCCGAGAGCCTCGGCGCCGACACCATTCACATCACCATGACCGACCAGGGGCGCTGGGCGGCTGCAGTGGCCATCCTGGAGGGGCCTGATGCTCCTTCTTGACCGCTATCTCCTTCGCAATCTAGTTCTGCCTTTCTTCATTGGCCTGGTAACCTTTATGGTCATCATGCTCGCGGAAGTGGCCTGGCGAATGTCGGGCCTGCTGATTGGTCAACGGGTTTCTGCTGCCTTACTGGCCGAATATTTTCTTCTCTCGGCGCCGCGGGTGGCAGTGTGGTCGGCCCCAGTTGGGATTTTGGTAGCGGTAAGCATGGCCATGACGAGCCTGCAGCGCCATGGTGAGGTTACTGCCATCCGTGGGGCCGGGGCGTCCCTGACGCGCATAGAAGGTCCCTGGCTCGTGGGCGCGGCGGCTGTATCAGCCCTGGCTGTATGGATGAATCAGGCTGTCGTACCGAAGACAACGGCGCGTGCCGAGGAAGTATTCGAGCAAATGACGTATCAGGCCCCGGTGGCCAAGCAAGCCTGGGACGAGCTTTTTCGCTCCCCGGACGGTCGGCTGTTTTACGTGCACAAGCTCGACGCCGAACAAAATACCCTAGAAGGGGTTACCATCTGGGCTTTCGACGAGCGTGGCCGCCTGCGAAGCATGACAGTGGCGCGGCGAGCGGCCGTACAGGGACGCCGGTGGACGCTCATTGACGGCTACACACGACGGTTCGATGAACGGGGTGAGCCGCTGGGCCCACCCGAGCCTTTCCAGCACCAGCCTGTTGAACTGTGGGAAGCGATCCACCAGTACTACGCCGAAAAGCGCACCCCCTATGAGATGAGTATTACCGAGCTGCGCGACCTGGCCCGTGTGCTAGAAGATAGCGGTCGCGATGCCCATCAGCTTCGCGTGCATCTCCACTTCAAGTACTCCATTCCCTGCGCGGCTCTTGTATTCGCTCTGCTGGCCGGCCCCCTGGCCCACCGATACGCCCGGCTAGGGTCCTTCGCGGGCCTGGTGCTGGCGATCGTAATACTTTTCCTCTACAACGGCGCACGGTCGTGGACGCTAGCCCTCGGCCTGGCAGGTAGCATACCACCGGCAGTGGCAGGGTGGTTGCCCAACGTGCTATTCGGAGCAGTCGGCGTCTGGCTTATGGCAACCCAGCGATAGGCTACAGGCGGCCACTGGGCCTCACACAAGTCGGTCGGCAAGGGGAGAAGCTGCCACGGAAGCGCGAATAGCAGCCGCCTCATGGGCTATTATCTCGTCCACGGACATCCCGGCCCCTGGCTGGACCAACGTCTCGATACCCAGCGGGCCGTCGTAGCCCGCCGCAGCCAGTCCTTCCCAGACCTTCGCGTAGTCAACCTCGCCGTCACCAAACAGGCACGCACGATTCGCCCGGGCAGTATCCTTGACGTGGACGTTCCAGATAAGCCCTCCGTAAGCAGCAACGGCCTCCGGGCCGTAGTCTTCGGGGTGCGCGACGTGGTTGCCGGGGTCGAAGGTAACCCCTATAGTGTCCCGCCCAGCCATCTCGATTAGGCGCAGGGTGGCCCAGGGCTTCTCGGTTATCTGGCCGTCGTGGGTCTCCAGAACGATGCGCTTGTCGTACTCGGCCGCCAGGTCAGCCGCCCGGGCAAGCCCTCTGGCTGCCCTCGCCCACTGCTCATCACTGAGCTGGTCAGGGGACCCCAGGGCTGGTAGCTGGCGAATAAGCCGACACCCCAGCAGGTCGGCGAACATACAATAGCGGCGCAGGTCGGCCAGGAACACTTCCATGGCCGCGTCATCAGCATCCGCGTAGGGGCCAATGTAGGTGGCTAAACACGAAACCGAAAGGCCCAAGTCGCGCAACAGCAGGGCGATGCGTACAACCTCTTCAGGCGGAGCATCGGGCGGCAGGTGCTCGGGCAAACCAAAAATCTCCAC